>CAZKQS010000160.1:0-3479 GCA_964554985.1 uncultured Thermoplasmatales archaeon
AATGTAACATGTGTAGACAATAACACAGATATGATGACTGCAACATGGAAAAGTAACTCAACTGGAACATGGGAAAACTTTGCAACTAATAATAGTATTAGTAATAATACAAATATAATACAAACAAATTCTAATTTTACAGATCCTGGAACAACTTATTACTGGAGTGTGAATCTTACAGATGGAAATGGAGAATGGGACAATGAGACTTATTACTTTACAACAAATTATGATCCGACACAAACAGGGGAAGCACCAGTTAATGAAATTAGCGGCATTTCAACTACACCTTCATTATATGTAATTTGTAATGATGCTGATAGTGATACGATGACTGCAACATGGAAAAGTAACTCAACTGGAACATGGACAAATTTTGCAACTAATACAAGTATTTCAACTGGAACAAACATTACACAAACAAATCAAAACTTTACAGGTTATAATATTACATATTATTGGAGTGTTAATTTGACAGATGGATGCACTTGGACAAACGCAACATACCACTTTACAACCATTCCAACAACTCCAACAGTTACAACTAATGCTTCAACTGGAGTTGAAGAAACAAATGCAACCTTACACGGGTATCTTGATAGCGATGGAAATGATACTACGAGTGTAGGTTTTAGATTTGGAACTTCAAGTGGAAGCTACAGTGAAAACTTCAGTGTTGGAACATACAATACAGGTGATGAATTTAATAATAACAACGAAAGCCTCAACAGTGGAGATCTATATTATTTCCAAGCTTGGGCAAAAAACTCACAAGGATTTGCAAATGGCGCTGAAATTACCTTTTTTACAAAGCCTGAAGACCCAGATAGCATTACAGTTTCAAGTACAACAGGTTCAACAGCTTCCCTATCTATAGATAAAGCAGAAACTGGAACAGGTTCAACATGTTATACATATGTTAGATACCAAACCGCTAGCAGCCCAACAAACCGAGGAGAAGGAAGCTTTGGAATTAATAGTACCAGCACAACACCTCAATTATCAGGACTATTACCTGGTACACATTATTATGCAAGTGCATGGACATGGGCTGAAGAAGAAAGTTCAGGACAATTCAGCGATGATTATATTACATTCCAATTTAACACATCAAGTACTCCAACAGTTGTAACTAATGCAAGTACAGGTGTTGAAGAAACAAATGCAACACTCAGAGGATATTTATCAGACAATGGTAGTGCAGACACATATTGTTATTTACTTTATGATACGAGCACTCCGCCCTCAGCTAATAATGTTTCAATAGGCCAAACTGCTAATCAAAGTGAGTTTAACAATGATGCAACTGATCTTTCAAATGGTACTAGATACTATGTAATTACTAGAGCAAATAATACTGCAGGATGGAGTAACGGTACAATTAAAAGTTTTCTTACTAAACCTCAATCGCTTACAGGTTTTTCTGCAACTATTGTAAGTGGAACTCAGATTGATCTAAGTTGGACTAATCAAAACGGCGGAGATGGGGCATATATCGAGTATACTACTGGATCAGAACCAGGTTCATGGGAAACGGGAGATTACACAAAAATAGATGCAGATGGAAATATATCAGGAACAAGTTTTTCACATACGGATCTTTCTACTGGTACAAGTTATTATTATAAAGCATGGGCATATGCAACAGATGGAGGATGGACAAGTAGTGGAAACGATACTTCGCCAAGAGGAGATAATCCACTTCTTACAAATGTAACAACACCAAGTCCACCAACAGTTATTACTAATGCAAGTACAGGTGTTGAAGAAACAAATGCAACACTAAGAGGATATTTATCAAATAATGGAAGTGCTGATACAACATGTGGATTTAGATTTGATACAAACAGCGGAACACCATATGATGAAAACTTCAGCCTCGGCGTTCAAGCAAATCAATCAGAATTTTCAAATGACAACACAAGCCTCACACCGGGACAAATTTACTATTTCCAAGCTTGGGCAAATAATAGTGCTGGTTTTTCAACAGGCTCTGAACTAACATTTCTAACAAAACCAAATGCACCAACTAGTTTTACAGCAATAACAGCTAATTCAGCTGGTATTGATCTATCTTGGTCGAAAGGAACTGGTGCTAACAATACAATTATTGAAAGAAACACAACTAGCAGCTGGACACAAGGACAAGGAACTGAGATATATAATGATACAGGTACAAGCACAACAGATACAGGTCTATCTGAAGGAACAAAATACTACTATCAAGCATGGAGCTATGCTGAATGGAACAGTCTACATCATTATTCAGATACTTATCAATCAGCAGATAACAAAACAAATAATAAACCAGAAATTGAACTCATTAATCCATCTCCAAATGGAACAATAGGTGTGCAAACTACACCACTTTGTAGCATATGGGCAAATGACACAGATGGAGATGATCTGAATGTATATTTCTATGAAAATACCAGTGGATGGAATTTAAGAAATACCAATAGTAGTGAAACAGCAAACAGCTCAGTCCAACATACCTTCTCAGAATTCAGTAGCACGAGTACTACATATTACTGGAAAGTAGCAGTAAATGATACAATGGATAATGTTACAAAATGGTTTTATTTTACAACAACAGCAGGAAATAGCCCTCCAGCACAAAGTGGAGAAGCACCAGTTAACACAACTACAAATATTTGTCCAATACCAGATTTATATGTAATATGTACAGATCCAAACGCTGACTCCATGACTGCTACATGGCGGTCAAATAGTACAGGAAGCTGGGCAACATTTGCAACTAACACTAGCATTACAAACAACACAAATATCACACAAACAAATTCTAATTTTTCAAATCCAGGCACAAAATATTACTGGAGTGTAAATCTAACAGATGGAAACGGCGGATGGAGTAATAAAACATATCACTTCACAACAAACTATGCACCAACACAAACAGGAGAATCACCAACAGATACATCAACAAATATCTGCCCAATACCAAGTCTTAATGTAACCTGCAATGACCATGATTCAGATGCAATGACTGCTACCTGGTGGAGTAATAGCGAAGGAGCATGGGCTCAGTTTGCATCAAATAGTAGTATAAGCTCAGGTGAAAACATAATTCAAACAAATTCTAATTTTACAGATTATGGAACTACTTATTACTGGAGTGTAAATCTTACTGATGGATGCAACTGGACCAATACAACCTATAGTTTTACAACAAATAATGCACCAACACAAAGTGGAGAAACACCTGTAAATGAAAGAACAGGTATAGATCTTACACCATCATTACATGTTGTCTGCACTGACAGCGACTCAGATGAAATGACAGCTTACTGGCACAGTAACAGTTCAGGTTCATGGGCACAATTTGGTGTTAACAATAGCGTATCAACAACTGACAACATCACTCAAACTAATAGCAATTTTACAGATTACAGTACAACCTATTATTGGAGTGTAAATGTAACAGATGGATGTACTTGGACAAATAATACTTATTCATT
>CAZKQS010000161.1:0-3453 GCA_964554985.1 uncultured Thermoplasmatales archaeon
TAACTATATAAATTTTTTCTATTCTTCAGGCAAAATTTTTTCGATAAATTAATAAAAACGCGTATATCTTTTGAAAGATTTATCGTCCATATCAAAACTATCTCTAAAGCCTTTAGAATTAATCAATTTTTCTAACTCTTGTTCATAAGCTTCTCCATATGTTTTATTTTTAACTTTTTCTTTCATTTCTTGTCGTTGTTGTTTCTTAGGTTTAGACATGACATTGTGTAAGCCCTTATCTATATCTCCATCCTCTAAATTAGATTGTATTAAAAAATTCACACAAGATTTTTGATACTTGTTAGCTGGAAAAGTTGGAGCTCCACATAGACCTGCCATTCTGATTTCATTAATAAAACCATCATAGAAATCTCCTGATTTAAATCCGCTATAAGCTTCACTTGCCATTGCAGACTTTTCGTTATTGCTAAATCTTTTCAAATGACCGAGTTCGTGCCAAAATAAAGTATAAAACATATAAAATTCTTCATTTGCTTGTATGTAGATTGTGTTGTTAGTATTACAAGCGAATGCGGCAACATTATTTTCTAACTTAATGCCGTGTGTATCAAAATAATGTTTTTTCAATGCTTTTTGATTTTTAACTAATTTAATATGGTGGGTATCTTTAATTTCTCTATACTTCAACCCTTTCTTTTTAGCTTGTTGTTTAAAATAAATGTCCATATCATTCAATAGATTCAATAATTCAGGTGTGATTTTATTGACAGGTTTATCTTGTATTTGTTCAATATGTTCTATTTCACTATCGCTTAAAACACCGTCACTGGCAGTTTTAATTTTAACGCCTTCCGGTATAAACATATTACATCCACCGAACCATAACGCTGTGATTATGGTTGCTAGTTTTTTCATTCTAACACCTTTTCATAAAATTGTTCTAATGGTTTTGGCAACCGGAATTTATTATTGTAAACCTCTTCAGCAATCTTGCTGTAAAGTTCTGTGCCGAAAAATTTTTTATCAGAATAATGTTTTTTATGTGAAGATAATATTTTATATTCCTTAGAATTTTTATCTAAACTTCTATACCAGATTTCCGCTTCAATGCTAAAATTTAACTTTTCGTCATTATCTAAAATATTATACCAAAAATCATGCATGACTTCGTGCAATAACACTCCTTCTAATCGATTACTTTTAGGCTTAAATTCTGATTCTCCTTTGTTGTTGACTTCATAATGCGAGAATAAGAAATCTCTTAAGGAAACTTCTTGACTTTCTTTGATATAGCACCCTATAGCTCCTTTCCTAATGCATTTTTTGGAATCAAATGATATGGTGTAAATATTATTAAAAAATTCTTTTTTTGTAGTTTCATGCTTTTTTATAACACAATAGACTGAAGCAATAATATTATCTAATGATTTTTTATTGGCAATATTCGCTGTTTCATGCTTGGGGGGGGCGATTATATTTCACAGCAATATTGTTTGGACTGCACCCTAGCATTCCTATTAGGGAAAAAGCAAAAATCTTCTTTTTAAATAATTCCCTTATTTTTTTATTCATTCGTTTCATTCTTGTAACTCCTTAAAAGTAATAACTAATATATAAAGATTTCCCTTTTTTGGGATTAGGACAAAATAAATGCATCTATTCTTCTAACAGGATAATATTTGCTCGCTTGCCGATATATATCTTTAGCATATAGGATTTGAATTTGACCCAAAAATATAAAAAGATAAAACTAAAATTAAAATAAAAAATGGATAAAATAAAAGGGGCTAAGCAACTGCTTAAAGTTTTTGATGAAAATCAAAAAGCTATCCGTATGTTTGCACCCAAGAAAAAAGACTTCAGCAGCTTGATAGCTTTTTTGGAACTGTTGTTAGAACAAATGAAACTCACGCGGGAAGTCTCGCAGCAAATTAAGCAGGAGATGCCTGAGTTAGATGAAAATGAATTTGTCGAGGAATCGGAAAAAAGAATTTTGCCCAAACTAATTCATTTGGATGAGCAAATCCAAAAAATAGCCGAGCCAGATTTCATGATGATGGTTTTTGCACTGCCTGACAATAAGGTGAGGAAATTCCTAGAGATTATGGTTGAGCTTGAAGAAGCCGCTGCACTGCGCTTAAAAGATCCAAGCAAAAAGGAGAAAATAGCTAATATTATAGATTCAATGGAGCAATTAGTTGCAGAAGTCAAAGAAATAAGCCAGCCACTTTTTATCCCTGCTGAAATTGACCCCAATCAAACAATCACATTTAAGGTCAAGCTCAACTGTAGGAAAAAAATTTGGAGAAAGATAGAGCTCAAGGCATCAAATAGTCTGGAAGATTTGCATGATGCAATACAGGTAGCATTTGGCTGGGACAACGACCACTTATACTCCTTTTTTATGGATAATGATGTAAATTCAAGAGAATTTGATGCTGAATACACATGCCCTTTCGAGCCTGAAGCAAGGCATACTGCTGATGAAGCGGAATTGGGGATTTTCGGTTTCTCTAAGGGGCAAAAATTTGCTTATCTTTTTGATTTCGGCGACTGCCACAGCTTTGAGGTGCAAGTAGTTGGCTTTGGCAAAACTCAGAAGAACAAGATGTATCCTGCCTTTGTGGATTTGAAGGGAAAAGCTCCGGAACAGTATCCTGAGATGGAGGAGATTTAACAATAGGAGTTAAAAATGGCATACTTAGATGTATATGGTACGATATTCTATTATCTGGAAGGGATAGGCATAGTTGATGATATTATCGAAGAATCAGAAAAGATTCTATTTCCCTTTATTAAGCGTGTGAAAAATAAAACAAAAAAACCAAATTCTCTATTTAATGAATACATTCTGGAATATGCTTTGTTTCATTATAACTGTGAAGGCAAGTTGCTTATAGATTTTCTAACAGATTCACTATACCCCAAGCTCCAAGCCTTTGACAAGGAACAATTTAAAGCAATCAGAAAATCAGAAAGGCTTGACTTAAGGTTTGATAAAAAGATTAGGACTGGCGAACTTGATACAAACGGCAAACCTCTTTATGACTTTCACTTTCAAGACATTGAAACGAGGAAAATAAAAATAGTTTCCAGTTCTACGCCATTAGATAGGATTATGGGAAAAAGCTTTTCTGCACGGCTTGTCAAATATCCTAAAAAAGAAGGGAAATACATTCTAATGGGTCTACTTTGTAATTTAAAGGCTCGTGAATATATGGCTTGCTTGAAAGAATTAAAATCCTATGTAAAAAATAATGGAAAAAGACAAAAACGGAAGCTAAAATCTCTTAGAATTTAGCAGGCCATAGGGTTTTGAACAGATAAAAAATAAGGGCATGGACAAGGCTATTTTATCCTGTTTTGGATTAAATCCCTTGTAGCTTGCTGCTGGTGTAAGGTCTAACTTAATATAAAACTAAAAATGAATAAGCATTATTTTTTCGATAAATTAATAAGATTGAAAATTAAAAATACTTCTATGCTAGTCTG
>CAZKQS010000162.1:0-3446 GCA_964554985.1 uncultured Thermoplasmatales archaeon
CTTTATTTTAGTAGCAGAAGGAAATACAACAATAGTTTAAAAGATTACCTGTTTAAAAACCAAGTCTTTCCATTTTTTTAATTTCTTTCATCTGTTTTTCTAAAAAATGGTAAACAGCTGAATGTTTACTTCCATTTAGAATCATTAATATCGATTTTTTTACAATATTCATATTTATCACACTTGAAATTATTGAAATAGTATGACCAAACACAGAAATCTTTGATCCAGTTAACTCTTCCATTATTCTTTTAGTTTTGCCTTTCTTTCCAATGACTCTACCTTTAACTCTTTTAACATGTGAAGGTTTTTTTCCAACAAAATCATGAATATCAAATACAAAAAAATCCATATCATCATTAAACAAAAGAAAGGCATTTTCTGGTGAAAAACCTCTTCCAATTGCTTTTATTATATTTTTTGTTAAAAGTATCTTTAATGGATCACATTCCTCATCATTAATACTTACTTCTCCTTCTTTTGAGTCAATTGATAGCTCAAGACCAGTTCTTTTCTCTATTCTTTCCTTTGTTTCACCGTTCTTTCCAATGAGAACACCAATTCTTTCAACAGGTATTTTCAAATATTTCATTTTTAAATCACCTTATTTTGTAATAATTTTGTAAATTTCTTTTTCATCAGATTTTATATTATATTTTTTGAAATAGTTTAATATGTTATGAATATCTCTTTTTAAAAGTTCGTCTGAATTTGGATGCTCTATTAGTACCGCTTGACCTAAATCTATTAAATATGGATTATTTTTGTAGATTAATATATTAAATGCACTTAGATCCCCATGAACTAAATTTGCTTTTTTATACATTTTTTTGAGATATTGGATAATTGTTTCAAATACCTTTTTAGGATATTTTAATTCTACATCTTTAAGGAGAGGGGCTGGTTTTCTATCATCACCTATATATTCCATTACTAAAATATTTTTTATTGTAACAATTTGTTTTGGCGATTTTACACCAACTTTGTTTAATCTTTGAAGGTTCTTAAATTCTTTTTTTGTCCATGAATGTATGATATCTTTTCTTGATTTATGAATGGATTCAAATCTTGGATCTCCTAAAATATATTTTGAGATGTGTTTAAAAGTTGAAGTGGATATTCGATATACTTTTACTGCTACAAATTTTCTATCTGGTGTTGTTGCTCTAAAAACATTTCCTTCTTTACCTGTTGATATTGGAAAATCAAGAGTTTCAATTACTCTTTGAGAAATTAGCCTTTCAAAAGCGTTTAGAGTATATTTATCAAAAACTTCATCTTCTGTTTTTCTATCCAGACCAACTCTATCAATTATTGAATGAAGTTGTCTATCTAGTTCCTTTAGTTTTTTATCTTTTATAAATTTCTCAGAAGACATCTATTTCCTCAGGGAGCAGGTTTCTTCTGCTGAGAACAATTGATTGTGTTCTTCTGTATCTATATATTATATCTGCTTTATCATCCTGAATGTCCCAAGGCTTTATAATTACTAAATCCCCTGCTCTAACTCTTGCCCTTCGTTTCATCCTTCCAGGTATTCTTGCTAGTCTTGACTTGCCATCTTCACATACAACATTTATTCTAGATCCGCCCATTAACCTGTCGGCTATTGCAAAAAGTTCGTTATTATTTTTTTTAGGTAATCTAAGTCGTATATATCTTTCCTGCTCGTTATTATCTTTTTTATTCACGGAAACCACTATCAATAATTTATACCTATACAATTATTGGTATTAATAAAGTTTTTCAATATTTTTAGAGGTTAAGTTGATCTTTTATATCTATAATTGATTTTAATGAGATTTTAAAAAATTCTTCTAGATTTAATCCAACGTCAGTAATTACCTTAATTCTATTTCTTATTACATTAACAGCAAAATCAGAATCTTTGTATTTTTTTATCATTAATTGAATATCAATTACTTTTTTATCATTTTTTTCGCAGAATTTAATTATCTCAAAAATAAAATTGGTTATTTCTGAAGTGGCTATTAAAGATCGATCAAGAGAGGTAACAGGAGAATATTCAGTATGTAAGTAATTATTTCCTTTTATTGCATTTACTCCTTCTTCTTTTATTAAACCTGACAAAATTTTTTCTGAAAGAATCCCTCTATCTTCGGGGTTCTCTGAAGTATACTCATAATCTATGTTATGTAAAAGACCAGTTAGACTCCATAATTCGTCATCTTTATGAAATCTTTTTGCTAAATTTTTTAAAATCGCTTCTGATGCTAAAGATTTTTTTATCATTGAATCATCATGTATATATTTTTTTAAGAGTGCAATTGCTTGTGTTCGTCTCAACATTCGAAAAATAGTTAGTAAAAAGAATATATTAATAATTTTTTAAAAAATTTGATTGGTTTAATTTGGATCAAAATAAGAAAAATCAATGTTACTCCAATCATCAAAATCATTTTTACCTCTTGATCCATCACTGTAATCGACTAGATCACACCAGAACAAACCATACATATAGCCATAGTTCATGACACTTTTATATGGCCTAAATTTTAACCACAAATGATTTAAAGGATTTCCAGAACCCTGCTCGTGTCCCCCAAGCCAAGTCAAACCAAGTGAATGGCCTAACTCATGGATATAGCAACTAGCATATACTACTTCTCTGTCACCGTGAAATGGAGCTTTAATATAGTCTTCCATATGTTGCCTTGAAATTTGAAAGGCATCATTACGAAATGCATAACCAGCCCATGACGCATTATTTACAACAATTCCATAATGAAAAATTCCTTTTTTCCAGTGGTCTTCATCCTTATGTAAAAAATAATTTTGATAATATTTATCGCATTCTGTTCTATTTGAATTAAAACCACAACTGTCAAATGGTAATGTTTCACTACCCCCCATATCTCCATCGTCTAAATGAAAAACAATATTCTGCCTATCAAAAGCTTGAAACAATCTTTCTTTTGATGATTCAGGAAGTATACTTCTAGGTTCATCATTTGGTCCTTCTTCCATTTCATCTAATTCTACATATACATCTTTTCTAAATGGATCGCTGTACCATTCACTTACAAGATACTCTTCATAGTTTGTCAGACTATCTTGATCTGGATCCAAGTTAAAATGATCTTCATTTTTTAAAGGACTATATTGCCATTCGTGCGTAATTATATGTTCTCGAGTTTCATGATCATAATATCTGTGAAAATAATGCCCCCATCTAAATTCCCATTCTATTGGAACGCCGTCTTCATCGATATCTTCACCAGTGTTGTCAACCATTGGATCGGTATTAAATCTTTCAACTTCTGTCCAATATGGTATTCCATCTCCATCAGAATCAGTTTGGGTTATATCAAACCATAATTCACAGTCATTATCATCTTCATAAATTGAATTATCATCAGTGCCACATGCTCTACCATATCCACTATAATCTGGATCCCATTCATGAATTTTTGATATATGATCAT
>CAZKQS010000163.1:0-289 GCA_964554985.1 uncultured Thermoplasmatales archaeon
TACTTTCCAGTCCATCATCGATAGATATCCATCTACAACATCAATGTCTTTTAATAGACCTCCAATCTCTCTTATATCTCGATGTTGGTGACGATAGAGAATGTATGCTTTTGCTGTTTTTGCATGTCCCTCTTCGATAAGTGTTTTTTCTACACAATCCTGAACAAGTTCTACTGTTGGAATTTCTCCTTTATTTAATTCTTTTTCAAGCATTTCGAGAACCTTATCAGTAAGTTCAGCAGCCCTCCTATGATCTTTTCCTCCGACTGCTTGAGCTGCTTTCCATATC
>CAZKQS010000163.1:299-3445 GCA_964554985.1 uncultured Thermoplasmatales archaeon
TTTGTGATTCTTATTGGATTAAAGTCCGAAATTTTCCCATCTCGTTTTCTTATCTTTCTAATCATTTTTTGTTTATTCCTCCAACAACATTTTGTTTTGTTAGGTTTTTGATCTCCTCTTCAAATGAAGAAATATCAGCAAATCGTCTGTAGACAGATGCAAATCTTATGTATGCCACATGATCAGTTTTTTTAAGGGCATCCATAACAAATTCCCCTATCATCTTGCTTTCTATTTCCTCAGATCCATTTCTCCTTATTTTCTCCTCAATTGTATCAAGGATCTCTTCGATTTTTCCATGACCGACTGGTCTTTTTTCAAGGGCTCTTACTAGCCCATTTTTTATTTTTGATCTATCAAATTTCTCACGTCTCCCATCCTTTTTAATAACATAGACGGGAGATAATTCAATGTATTCGTATGTAGTAAATCTCTTGCCACATGAAAGACACTCTCTCCTTCGCCTTATAGAAAGTGATCCTGTATCACGAGAATCTGTTACTTTTGTTTCATTTTTGTGGCAAAAAGGACACTCCATCCTACTCTCTCCATATAAAATTGTTATACAATATGTAGTATAATGCTTCCTACATCCTACATTATATAGTATATATGGTAGATATATAAAGATTTCCATTTTAGTTAAAATAAATATCATTTTATATTTTTATGAGTGCTTGTTATATAAATAGAATTTGTTTCAAAATCAATTAAAAAATCAAATTTTTGTTATGAATACTATTCAATAAGGATTCACAAGATTAATAAACAATCTAAAAATGAAGAGTTGAACATTATGGATATTGTATACGGACCTGTATCATCATGGAGACTCGGAAGTTCGCTTGGAGTAGATTTGATATGTTCGCCTAAAAAAATATGCTCGTTTGAATGTGTCTATTGTCAACTAGAAGAAACTGAAGAGCATACAATAAAAAGAAGAAATTTTATTTCAATCGATAAATTAGAATATGAACTTATAGATGCCCTGACTAAAACTAATCCAGATGTAATAACTCTATCTGGAACTGGTGAACCAACATTAGCAAAAAATATGGATGAAGCAATAGATAAAATTAAAGAAATATCAGATTTACCAATTGCAATTCTTACAAATTCAACTCTTTTATATAAAAAGGAGGTAAGAGATTCTTTAAAAAAAATTGATATAATTGTTGCAAAACTTGATTCGGGAAATAAAGAAATTTTTAAAAAAATGAATCATCCAGTTAAAGAAATAACATTTGAAAAAACAATTAATGGGATAAAAAAGATGAGACAAGAATTCTCTGGTAAATTTGCAACTCAATCTATGTTTATAGAAAAAAATAAAGATAATGCTAAAGAGTTAGCAAAAATCACTAGAGAAATAAATCCAGATGAAATTCAAATCAACACTCCTTTAAGACCATGCAAGGAAAAACCTTTATCTGTAAAAAGATTAGATAAAATAGAAAAAGAATTCACTGGTCTTCCAACAATAAATGTATATCACAGTAAAAAACCTATAACTGATCCAATGGATAAAATAGAGCTTTTTAAAAGAAGAAGAATGCAAAAATGAAAAATATAAATGTTGATCTCAAAGTAATTGGAATTGTTCACTCGCCATATAAATCAAGATCTGAAGCACCACGGCAGGGAACAGATAAGATCTGTGAGATAGAAATTTTTAAAGAGTTTGAAGAGGGTTTAAAAGATATTGAAGAATACTCCCATATTCATGTTTTCTGCTGGTTCCATAGATCTGAAGGTTACAGATTGATTGTGCAAACTCCTTGGGAAAGAAAAAAACACGGTGTTTTTGTAACTCGTTCACCAAATCATCCTAATCCAATTGGATATACGGTAGCCGAGCTTGTTGAACGTAAAGAAAATATACTGAAAGTTAAAAATATGGCGGCAATTGAAGGAACACCTGTTCTAGATATAAAACCATACATCAAAAAAATTGATTGCAGACCTGATGCATACTCTGGCTGGAGTGAAAAAATAAATTTTAAATTTTAAGAATTTTAGCGTTTTTTACTACCCTATCAACTATTCTTTCAATATCAAGTTTTTTTTCTTCAGAAATTATTTTTTCAATTTTAGCTGCAGTCGAAGGTTTATTTGGAACAGCCGTACAGCCAATAGATTTAAGAGTAGAGTACTCAAATGTGCCAATTTTTCTAGAAATGTCTACGATTTCTTGTTTGTCAAAACCAATTAATGGCCTAAGAATTGGGATATTTACTGCACTGTCTACTACTTTTATGTTTTGAAGGGTTTGTGAAGCAACTTGTCCGAGTGAATCACCCATAACTATTGCATCATAAGAGTGTTTTTCACATATTCTTTCAGCATATCTTACTAGCATTCTCTTACAAAAAACACATGTGAATTTTTCATCACAATTTTTTTTATATTCTAAAAGATTTTTGCCATGGTCTAAAGAGATGATTTTAATTTCTTTTTTTATGATTTTTTTTAAGTATTTTGATAGTTTTAAAAAATTTTCATATTCTTTTTTATCTGTAAATGGTTCAATTTTAGCATGTAAAAAAATAATTTTCTCTGTTTTTTTTCTAAATAAATATGTTGCTACAGGTGAATCAATACCGCTAGATAAAAGAGATACTATTTTCATGATGTTTCATTTTCGATATAATTTAGATATTCTTTAAGACCACCTATTATTGGAAGGACTATGATGTCGGGAAGATCATATTTGTGTAAATCTTTTATTCTCTGAATTGTTTTTTTAACGTTTTTATCAACTGTTTTACAAATTAAAACTATTTCTCTATCGTTTTCTATTTTTCCTTTCCATTTATAAAAGGATTCAATTTCAGGGATAATATTTACACATGCTACAATTTGTTCTTGAACTAGAGTATGTGCAATTCTTCTAGCATCATTAATATCATCAATAGTTGTGTAGACTACTGCAACCATAATTCTCTCCACAGGTTATAATATAATTAATTATATCTTAAGGTTTTGGATATCTGTAATATTGTAAGAAACTAGATTTGACTTACTGCAAAAATTTTTAATATCTTTGAATGACCCATAAAAAAGATGGCTTCCACATTTACAATCGCTACAACCAAACCCTTTGATGAATTCTAAATCTAAAAAATTATAAGCAATTTCACATTCTT
>CAZKQS010000164.1:0-3402 GCA_964554985.1 uncultured Thermoplasmatales archaeon
AACTAAATCAGAAAGAATTAAATCAGCTGTAAGGAAAGAAGAGGGAAAGAAAACAAGAAGTTACAAAGGTAACAAGTGGGGGAGAAAGTCAGTAATTACAGACAGATTAATTAATCAGGTTAAGAAGTTAAGGCAAGAAGGAAAAACAATCAGGGAAATAGCAAAGCAAGTTTATTATTATGATAAGAATAAGAATAAGAAAAACCCTTCTCCAGCTTTGGTTTGTAAAATCCTTAACAATCATTAATATATAGAGTATATAATTTATTTATAAGTATTATATTGAGTATAATCGAGAAAACAGGTAACGGGGGGGTGTTTTTGTCGTTGTCGTTCCTATAAATAGTATTATAATACTTTATACTGTTTAACAATAATGATTGTTTAAGAGTGTGAAAGAAAAAACAACTAAAAAATCTAAATTCTAATAAATATAACCTCAGAAAATCAAAACAACCCCAACTCTTTATAAATATCTCCGGTTTTCTCTAGCTTCTTATAAGCACCACAATTAATTACCTCCATCTTGAACTTATTTATTCTTCTAACTAATCCAAATTCCTCCAGCTCTTTTAATATAACTGGTCTTATTTTCTTTGGATGCTTAGTATGTCCAATGCAAATCTTAGCTTTAGATATTTTTATTCTATTATCTACATCAGATTTATCCTTCAATCTTTTCTGTAATAATAAATATATTTTAGGTATCTTCTTCGCCATCTTTTATCTCTGAGATATTTATTTGTTGTATGGGGAATTGATTTCCAAATTCATCTCCCTGGACACAAAAATCGCAAGGGTTAGAAATTACTTTCCTACAGGTTTTAACATCAAGGTAATAAGCATAACTTAACCCCAAAATAAATAAAACTACAATAATCACTGTGATTAAATTTTTCCAACTTCCACCAGTAAATATATTAAACCAGTTTATAGTTCCATCCTTATTTTTATAGGGATAAATTAATCTATAACCAAGCTTACCTTTGTGCAAATAAACACCTTCTTCTATCTTCTTCCCTTTCATCTTATTCTCCTTTCAATTATATTTGCACTTCTCCAACCCTGTTTAAACCACCAAGCAAAACAAGTTGCTATTATAACTGTCCAGCCAAATATTTCAATCGGTTCCATTTTACTAATCATAAACTGCTCTAACAATATTAACAACTATTACACAAGCTACAGTCGAAACTATGAAATAAAATATTCTTGTTACTATATGTAAATCCATTCTTGCTGCCAGTATAAAAGCTATGAAGCCCCCAACTAAACCTAACACTATAGATGCGGGGTCTAAAAACTGCCCTTTGTTATTCATTCTTTTTTACCTCCTTATACTTATTAAACTTATTTTCCATATCTCTATAAACTAAATATCTCTGAATTTGAGTAAATAAATTAACTGAAATTAAAAAGAAGGAACCGCATAATAATATTAATAGCCACCACACCTGAGTTTTTATTGCAGTATAAATTCCTATACATACACCAATAAACATTAATACTGCCCCGAATAAACTAACCTTGGTTTTAGATAACTGGCTTGTATTCTTAATTCCAGACTTCCATCTATTCATAAATTCTTCGTGACCTAATTCTTTATAGTTTTTAATTAGTTTTTTTATTCCCATTTGAATTTCCTTTTTTATCGTTCTCTCCTATTCTTTTTTTCCTCCTTCTAAACCTCGCCTTACTATTTCTGTAATTAAATCCCTGTTCAAATCCTCTATCAAACACATTTCTTAATCTTTCTTTAGGAATTTTGTCTACCTGCTCTTCAACTATTTTCTTTATTTCTGCCCGAATTCTAATTCTGACTTCATCATTCAACAAATTTCCCACATAATTGTCCACTCTTTTTCTAACCTTGTTTGACATCCTCTTAATTTCATCTTCAATAGGCAAATCAACTTCAAATTTCATTTTTCTGGCAACCTCATCTTTTCAAACATCTTATTTACTTCATCTTTATGTTTCCTAATCATTGCTAATTCATAAGTCCACTTAAAATAAAAAGTAAAAAATAAGAAAAAACTAAAAGGATAAATCATAAATTCAGGGAGGAAAGGTAAAGATTCAACTAAAACCACAGAAAAAAAGCCTGAAACTAAAACAGTCCCACCCATAGAAAACCAAAATCCAAATTGTTCTTCTATAATATCCTTCCTTCTTGTTGCCTCATTAACTAATTTTTTGATTTTAATTTTCATCTTCCTTCCACCCTCTTAAAATGCCTTACTAATTCAGATAACAACTTATCTAACCTTCTTATGTCTACTCTTAACTTCATCTTAAAACCTCTCTGGCAATCTACCTAAGATTGTCCTCATTATTTGTTTGTCTTTGTGACTGAAAACATCATTAGTTGCATAGTGCCTATATAATTCTTTTAGAGTGTGTCCTAAATGTTGGGCAAGTTTTCCATCTGGAACACCTAAAGCCAACATCCAAGTAGCAAAGGTTTTTCTGAAGTTGTGGCTTGAAAATTCTTTTGGATTCTTTATCTTTACTTGTTTGGCTTTCTTCTTAACTGCTACATTAAAGGCATTTGTAGACAATACCCTTCCTTTCTTAATATGTTTCATTAAATACCTATAGAACTTACCTGAGATTGCGATTATGCGGGGCTCTGGCTCTTTCTCACCTCTTTTAGCCCTTACTTTTGTGTTTCTTAAAACAATGTTTTTTCTATTTGAATCAATATCTATTTTTCTTATACCTCTTGCCTCATTAATTCTTGCACCAGTATTAATTAAACAGGTTGCAGTAAACTCCTGATTCTTATTCAAAACATCTATTAACCTCTCAAATTCGTCAGGATAAAAAAACCTCTTTTTGTTCTTCTGTCTTTTATTTGACATTTTCGGTAGTTAAAATTAACATATTTATTAGTAAAAAGGGGTATTTAAACTTATTTGTGATATTTTAGTATAAAGATTAACAATCACAACTGGTAATTTCTTAGTCATTTAAATTGGGACCTCCTTATTCTATCTCCGAAATTTTGGGAGATTTCTTCTACTTTCTGTTCAATTCTGCTTGTAAGTTTATCATTTCTTCTTATTGATTCCATTAATCTTTGATATCCTGAACTCTGTTCAAACCTCACAAATTCTTCATATAAGGTGCAGTTATGAGGTGTTGGGCATTCTTCTAATGTTCTGTGGCAGTAGTTTTGGTATTCGCAGTTCATTTTTTAAAATCTTCCCTATTTTTTATTATCCTCTTTACTGCTATATTCAATATTTCCATATGTGGAGCCTCTTTACTATCCCAGCATAAATTAGCTTCTTTCAATATCTCTTCTTTCAGTTCTTCTTCAGTTTTCATTTTTCTCCTTTAGTTTTTGTTTTAAATATTTATAACCACACCCTTCACAAATATCTCCTTTCTCAACTA
>CAZKQS010000165.1:0-3396 GCA_964554985.1 uncultured Thermoplasmatales archaeon
TATAACTACACCTAATTCAACTTCATGATGTATACTTTTTGAAATGCTTGGAATCACTATTTCTTGGTGATTAAAGATAACTGAGGTAACTGGCTTTAAAAAAAGTAAGGGGCTTTTTGTAACATTTGCATTCATTTCTTCTGCATGTTTTTTATAGGTTCTAGCAAGACATATTATTTTACCAATTGGTATCTTTATATCAGTATTATCTTTGATTTTGTAATATTTCATATTTAAACCTAAATATCTGCTTTGTTTTAAATTTTTCAATAAACTTTTTTGCTTTATTTTATAAAAAATTTCTTTAACATCTTCTTGTTACCAGCATCGGGGGTTTCTTATGAAATTCATACCAAATTCTGCTATTAAAAAAGAGATGCTCAATGAAATTGGTCTAAAAGATATAGATGAATTATTTTCTGATGTATCTAAGGATATATTAAATAAAGATTTAGATCTTAAAAATGGATTATCTCAGATTGATACAACAAAAAAACTCAGAGATATCGCAGATAAAAACAAGTCTTTTCATGAACTGACCTGCTTTACCGGTGGCGGCATGAAGCCTCATTATGTTCCAAGTATAGTTAAATCCCTTATATCTCGAGCTGAATTTTTTACGGCATATACTCCTTATCAATCTGAAGCTAGTCAAGGTTTTTTGCAGGCTATGTTTGAATATCAAAGCATGATAGCAGAATTAACAGGAATGGACATTGCTAATTGTTCTCTTTATGATGGTGTTACTGCTCTTTCTGAATCTGCTTTAATGTGTTCTAGAATTAAAAGAAAAAATATCTTTGTCGTTCCAGAAAATATTTCTTTTGAAAAAAAATCTGTTTTAAAAAACTATTGTTTAGGTCCAGACATTAAGATCAGAGAAGTAAGATATGACAGATTAACCGGTCAAATTGATATTGATGATTTAGGGAAAAAAGTTGATGAAAATGTTTGTGGAGTATATATTGAGAATCCCAACTTTTTTGGAATTCTTGAAGAAAAAATCAAAGAGATAAATGATATCATAAAGAATGCTAATTCTCTTATGGTTGTTGGAATAGATCCTGTTTCTCTTGGAATTATTAAAAATCCAGGAGAATATGGTGCTGATATTGTTATTGGCGAGGGTAGCTGTTTTGGAAATAATGTTGATTTTGGTGGGTCTACTCTTGGACTTTTTTCATGTAAAAAGAAGTATCTTCGTCAGATGCCAGGTAGAATTATTGGTCTAACCTCTGATGAAGACAATAAAAAAGCTTTCTGTATGGCACTTCAAACTCGCGAGCAGCATATTAGGCGGGGAAGAGCAACTAGTAATATCTGTACTAATGAAGGATTATGTGCTCTTGCTGCTTGCATCCATCTTTCTTGGCTTGGTGAAAGTGGCCTAAATGAACTAGCAGAGCTAAACTTTGAAAAATCACATCGTTTTTTTGAAAAAATTTGTGAAGTTGAAGGATTTGATCCTTTATTTGATTCTCCATTCTTTAATGAGTTTACAATAACAACTAAAAAAGACTCAAATGAAATAAATAAAAAACTTCTCAATAACAATATCCAAGGTGGATTAGTTTTAGAAAAAAAATTCAGAGATCTTAAAAATTCAATGCTTCTGGGTGCAACTGAAATGCACACAAAAGAAGATATCAATCGGTTTATTGAGATCATTGAGGAGGTCTAAAAAATGTATAGATCTGCTAAATATGAAGAACCTTTACTAAACAATCTTGAATCAAAACATGAAAAAACAGAAATATTTGACAAGCTGCCTAAACAATTAAGAAAAGAAAAAGACTGTAGAATCCCAAATATTGATGAAACTCAGGTTGTTAGACATTTTCATAGGCTCAGTCAGATGAACTATGGTATTGATAATGGAATTTATCCTCTTGGATCTTGCACAATGAAATATAACCCTCGTATTTGTGAAGAAATTTCTAGTTGGGAAAAATTTGCATGTACTCACCCTTATCAAGATGTTTCCACGGTTCAAGGTAATCTCCAAATAATGTTTGAACTAGAAAGAATGCTTTGTAAGATAACTGGGATGGAACATTTTACATTACAGCCTGCAGCAGGTGCACATGGTGAGTTTTTAGGTATGCTTCTGACACGTGCTTTTCACAAACATAACAATGATCAAGATCGCAATGAGATAATAATTCCCGATACAGCACATGGTACAAACCCAGCGAGTGCAACGATGGCTGGCTTTAAATTAACTGAAATTCCCTCAAATGAAAATGGAACTGTTGATTTAGAAATACTTGAAAAAACTCTTTCAGATAAAACAGCTTGTTTCATGCTTACAAATCCAAACACTCTTGGTATTTTTGAAGATGATATTCTTGAGATTTCAAAAATGGTACATAAATCTGGAGCCCTTCTATATTATGATGGCGCAAATATGAATGCAATAATGGGCAAGGCAAGGCCTGGCGATATGGGGTTTGATATAGTTCATTTAAATCTACACAAGACCTTTTCAACACCTCATGGAGGAGGAGGGCCTGGTAGTGGCCCTGTTGGTGTTAAAACAAAACTTGAGAAATTCTTACCTGTTCCAAGAATTGTAAAAGATAATGAAAGTTTTTCTTTTGATTATGATGCACCTAATAGCATCGGTAAAATAAAAGGATTCTATGGTAATTTTAGTGTTCTTTTAAAGGCCTATGTCTATATAACCATGATGGGTGGGGAAGGATTAAAAGAAGCCTCTGAGATGGCTGTCCTTAACTCAAATTACTTAAAAGAAAAGATTTTATTGAGTAAAAAATATGAACTTTACCATAAGAACCTTCGAAAACATGAATTTGTTTTAAGTTGTGAAAACTTAAAAAAAGAAAAAAAAGTACGCGCTCTTGACATTGCTAAACGACTTCTTGATTACGGTTTGCATCCTCCAACTGTTTATTTCCCACTAATTGTTAAGGAAGCACTTATGATAGAGCCAACTGAGACTGAATCAAAAAAAGATCTTGATAAATACATCGATGTTCTAATAAAAATTGCAGATGAAGAACCAGAAATCCTTAAAAATGCACCTCAAAATACACCTGTTAAACGTGTAGATGAGGTATCAGCGACAAAAAACCCTGTTTTAACTTGGGATATGATTTAAACTTCTTTTTCTTCTTCCATTAATGATAAGATTAGACCTATAATTCCAGGGATTACTAAAACAATTGTTAGAGCATATGGGCCGATATTGTACCATATGCCATATGTTAATCCCCAGGATACGTAGAAAAGTAATCCTGCAAGTAAGAATAATATAGATAAAACAGTGTATATGTTGAAATTCTTAATATTTAATTTAATCATTTACATCACCAGATATTGATTTATATTATATAGTTTGGGTTTTTTTGTAAATAAAATATATCCCTTAAATTT
>CAZKQS010000166.1:0-3392 GCA_964554985.1 uncultured Thermoplasmatales archaeon
AATATAGGCGGAGAGATGGGATTGCAAGTAAGTTCTATTTAATTTTTTTAAAGCGGTGTTTAACACCTCCGCCGCCTCCCCCATTTACTGAAATGAGAGTGATCTATGTAAAAATTTTTTTAGAAAGAAATTATAAAAAATTTATTGGACTTAATCATTATATTTAATAACAACAATTTGATTTACAAGGATTGATTTCATATGAAATTGTTATTACTCCACAGCGATTATATCGAATACGAAGTTAAAAATAAAGCAATCAAAAAACCTGAAGAAATAAAATTAAAAAAAGATAGGCTTGACGAAGCACTTACTGTTTTTACTGCAGTTGAAAGACCTGATGAAAAAAATATTGAGCAGTCAGTAAAAGACACTATTTTTGAAATCAAAAAAACAGCTGAGCAGTTGAAAGTAAAAAACATAATGATTTATCCCTATGCGCATCTTTCAAGTAATCTAGCAAGACCAAAAGTCGCTCAGGAGATTTTAATTCAAATAGAATATGAGTTAAAACAAGAAAACTTCAATGTTAAAAGATCACCTTTTGGATGGTATAAAGCATTTAAGATTTCATGTAAAGGCCATCCATTATCTGAACTTTCAAAAACAATTACTCCTGGTGAAAAAAAAGCTGAAGAAGAAACTGAGTCTCTAAAAAAAGAAAGAAAACTATCTTCATACTGGAATATTTTAACACCTGATGGAACGCTTCATGATATATCTAAATTTGATTTTAGGGATTATAAAAACCTAAAGACCTTTTCATTTTATGAAAAAGAAAAATCCCGTGCTGTCAAGGGAGTTCCTGCTCATGTAAAACTGATGCAGAAACTAGAAATTGCAGACTATGAACCTGCATCAGACGGCGGAAACATGAGATTTTATCCAAAGGGTAGGTTCATAAAAAAAATGATTGAGGAATACGTAAATAGAAGAGTCATTGAATACGGTGGTCTTGAAGTAGAAACGCCTATTATGTATGATATGGAACATCCAACTCTATCTAAATATCTGCAGCGTTTTCCAGCTCGTCAGTACCAGATCGAGTCAGATAAAAGGAATTTTTTCTTAAGGTTTGCTGCATGCTTCGGCCAATTTTTAATGGCGCATGATGCAACCATTTCATACAAAAATTTACCTCTCAAGTTATACGAACTTACTAAATACAGTTTTAGACGTGAACAATCCGGTGAACTTACTGGATTGCGCAGGCTTAGAGCATTTACTATGCCTGATGTACATGCTATGGTATCAGATATGGATATGGCAATGAGTGAATTCAATAAAAGATTTGATCTAAGCCTTTCAGTTCTACAAAATATTGGAATAGAAAACTCTGATATTGAAATGGCATTAAGAACTACAAAAGAGTTTTACAAAAAAAATAAGGAATTTATATTAAACTTAGTAAAAAAACTTGGAAAGCCAATTTTAGTTGAAATGTGGGATGAAAGAATATTTTATTTTGTATTAAAATTCGAATTCAACTTTGTTGATAAATCAGATAAGGCATCAGCTTTGAGCACTGATCAGATCGATATAGAAAATGGAAAGCGTTATGATATAACTTTCACTGATAAAGACGGTGAAAACAAGCATCCGTTGATTCTTCACTGCAGTCCATCTGGTGCAATTGAAAGAGTGATATATAGCTTACTTGAAAAAGAAGCAATTAATATGGACAAGGGAGTAAAACCCATGCTTCCTCTTTGGCTTAATCCAACTCAAATCAGGTTTATACCTGTTGGTAGCGAGTTTAATTCTTATTGTAAAGAGTTAATTGATAAACTAAATTCTGATGATCATTATTTTATCAGATCTGATATTGATGACCGGGAGGAAAGTGTTGGAAGAAAGATTAGAGATGCTGAGAAAGAATGGATCCCAGTTATTATTGTAGTTGGTGAAAACGAAAAGAACAGTAAAAAGTTTAGACCTAGGTTTAGAAAAAAAGAAATTTCAAATCAAAAGGAATTTGGTATCGATGAAATCAAGGATTTAATTATTGAAAAAACTAAGAGATATCCTCAAAAACCTTTGTCTTTACCTTTATATCTATCTGATAGACCGAAATTTGTTGGATAAATTTTTACTTTTACTACTTTTTTTCTACCAACAAACTAAAAAACATGTTTTTTATTTACCCTAATCATAGGTAAGGAAGTTCTTATGATAAAAAGGGGAGAAATCCAAAAAATAATAGATTCTTATGATAGTTGCGATATTACAATAGGAGTTTTAGGTGGGCACTCCGGGCTTGACGTATGTAGAGGTGCAAAAAAACACGGATTTAAAACACTTGCAGTATGTCAAAAGGGGCGAGAAAAAACTTACACAAAATACTATAAAACTAGAGAAGACGGAAGAGGATGCATTGATGAAACAATAGTCTTACCTAAATTTTCTGATATAACAAGAAAAGATGTTCAAGAAAAACTTATATCTAAAAATACAATTTTTATCCATAATCGTTATTTCTGGGTTTATTTTGATGATTTTAATGATGTTGAAAATAATTTCAAAGTACCAATATATGGCACACGAGAGATGGTAAAACTAGAAGAAAGAGATGTACCAAAAAACCAGTATTATCTACTTAAAAAAGCAGGGATACGCTATCCAAAGATATACAAAAATCCAGAAGATATTGATAAACTAGTAATTGTAAAAGTAAATGAGGCAATTAGAGGATATGAAAGAGCGTTTTTTTATGCAATAGATTTTGATGATTATAAGAAAAAATCTAAAGAAATGCTTTCTAAAAAACTTATCACTAAAGATGCTCTTGATAAGGCGGTTATAGAGGAATACGTAGTAGGTGCTCAAGTAAATTTTAATTATTTTTATTCAGTAATTGAAGATTCTTTAGAAATAATGGGTACTGATACTAGACGACAAACAAACCTAGATGGTCTATTGAGACTTCCAGCTGATGAACAACTCGAGGTTTTAAAATATTTAAAACCAAAAATGATTGAAACTGGACACATTGCAGCAACAACAAAAGAGAGTATCATTGAAAAAATATTTACCCTTGGTGAAAAATTTGTAAAAACTACCAAAAAGGAGGTTCCACCAGGTATAATTGGTCCTTTTGCACTTCAAGGTGCAGTTGCTGCTGATAGAGGCAGAGAAGAGATGGTTGTCTTTGATGTATCAATGAGAATACCAGGTAGTCCATTGACTCGTTTTACACCGCACAGTGGATACTTGTATGGCGATTCCATTTCATATGGTGAAAGAATTGCAATAGAAATAAAAAAGGCAGCAAAAACTGATAGGTTAAAAGAGATTGTAACCTAATTTTTAACATTTGATTATTTTTTCTTCAGTTATAATCATATCAACTTTTTTATCATGTTTTTCGGTTGGAATGTTTTTTAGCAATTGGT
>CAZKQS010000167.1:0-3381 GCA_964554985.1 uncultured Thermoplasmatales archaeon
CCGGTGCCCCAGTCTCCGATGACGCGGAGGTAGGGTATGGAAGGAGCGAACTCGAAAACCCAGGTCAGCAACACGTAAAGAGAAGCGATCTCCTCGAAGTCGGCTGGCAGCTCCAGGTAACGATGAATAAAGTGCCGTATTTCCTTGAAGAGCACAGCCTGGGAGCCATATTGAGCCGCTGTAGCGGCGAAGTGGACCACCTCGCCCACCAGGAGGTCGTTGGTCGGAAGGTACGTCACTTTCGGTGTTTCATATCGGTATGTCTTTTTCACCGAGCCGTTCGCCACGACCATGAATGAGCGCTCGTCGTCACGGCTGACGACCATCTCGCCCACCGTGCCGTCAGGTAAGACAAAGCCGGAGACGAAGCGCTCCTTATCCTCGACATTTTCCAGCTTGAAGTCCGTAACCAGTTCTTGTGCTTTTTCAAGGGAGTGCTTCAGCAGGTAATCATCGATACCTGTCTTGCTCTGTCCTTCAAGCTGGGGAAGCTGGATAACGTGAACCTTCGCTTCTTTTCGCCTGAGATGCTCGCCGATGTGCTCCAGGGCCTTTCTCACCGGCTCCTTGGTGACGATATCGGAGTCGAAGGCCAGGTAGACAGTTCTGCCTTTAAGGGCAATGTAATCCCAGTCCGCAAGAATGGTGATGCCGCCGAACTGGTTCTTGCCCTTGAAGCCCCAGACGCCGGTGACCGAGATAGCGCACGCCCCTTTAGATGCCAGGGCATCGGCTTTTTTCGAGCCTTCCGTAATCCATAGTGGAGTCTTCGGATCTCCAACCGCCTTCTGGCATCGTGGGGGGCAGTCAAGCCGGTTGCCGGAGCCGGCGGGTGACTCGTATTTCACCGGCCTGCCCCGGGTATCAAGGCGGGGGCCGTCAGGACGGTACTGGCAGCCTGCTTCTTTGCCGTCGACTCCCCATAGTGGGATGAGAATACCGGGCGTGCGCCGCTGCGCCCTGGTAAAACCCAGCTTCTCGAGCTCCGACTTCCCCAGTAGGCTCCGGTAGCCTCTCTGTTTAATCACCTCAGCGCTGAGGCCGCTACCCTCCTGCAGATGACGGAGGTGGTCGGTCATAAGCTCCGGTATAGTCTCTGAAAAGACGGCCCCGGCGCCATTTTCGTTTGGCACTTCTCTTCCTTAAAAACGTATTTTCTAACGGCCGGCGTGCCGGTCGATGGACTGGCAAAAGGCGGACAGCATTTCAGCGGTAAATTTTGCCGGTGGCCTCGGGGGATCGAAGTCCAGGAGTCCGACTTCGAGATGGTAGTTCTTGTCAAACCAGCTGGCGATCTGGGAATCCTGGATTTCGAAGTGATAAATTTTGCTTTTTATCCTGGCCCAAAGGTCGAGAAATTTGTCGTCGGTGCCGGCAGGTTCTTGTACCGTCTCGCTGGTTCTAACCGCTTCCTCGGGAAACAGGTCATCAGGAGGTTCGCTGTCAGGCGACGGCAGAATCAATGCCCGCCCCAGCGGTACCGGGACAAATCGCTGGATTTCAGCCAGAGAATGAGGGCAGATGAGACGTAGAACATATGTCCTTTTTAACCAGCGCTCCGGCTGCACCTTCTGCTCTACCAGTTCTAGTGACAGGGGTATCATCGATACCCGCCGGCATGCTCCCCACATTGATTCCAGAAAAGAGTTGACGTTGCTCATCGACTGATAAGAGCTCGTATCCAGCTGGTAGACACCCAAGCCGGGACAGTCTGGCAAAAGGAATTGGAGATTCATCACCTGGCGACAGTAACCTTGCCGATGACAAGGGCATCTGTCAGGGTTACATGGCATCTCCAACAGTTTCGATGTTGCCCCCATAGAGCCGATTTTTCCGGTTCTCATTTCGACTTTGGCCAATGCCGTTTCGCCATTCCCGCGGCATATAAGATCCCCGGTTGCGGAATAACACCGGAGGTACTGGCTGGCCCACTGCTCGCTGTTTTCAGTAGGGAACATGATGCGAAGTTTTTTGGGCTTCTCGCCGAAGACTTTTTTCACCTCATCGGGGCAAACAAAGTGGGCGGCAGGCAGATAATAGATACTTTCATCATCCCTCGCCGCCCTGGTTCCCAGTTTGATCTTTCCCAGGCAGGGTAGCCTTACAATCTCGGAAATTCCCATTATTGGCGACATTGTTTTGACCTCCTTCTGAATCCCTATTGTTGATTTCTTTGTGCTTACCTTGTCGCTTTTTGTTTCTGATGAAGTTCTCTACTCCGACGATTTCCGTATACACGAACCCAGGCCGGGAGTCAGCTGGCTCTATACGCATGATTATTTCAGCCTCGCTGATACGATTGCCGTCGTTACTTTCTGAAGCATTTAACGGGCTGATAACCTCACCAGTCGTACGGCGCCTGTAATCTGCCGCTATCATGCTGGCAAGCTCTCTCAAGCCCTCATCGCGTTTATCGATCTCGAGAGCCATTGTCGCTTTCCTCGATGATGAATATATCGTCGAAGGTTAATGGTGCGAGAGCATTTTGCAGCTTCTCACGCATCATTGGGGATGGGTTTCTCGTCCCACACATGATCTGGGAAATATAGCCGCTGCTGGAGCCGACCCTCATGGCCAACATGTTCTGCGACATATTTCGTCTGGCGATTGCCTTTAGTACAGCGGATTGATTTATTTTGACTGTTATTATCATTGCCCTCTCCCTCGTAGTCGCTTGCCCCGGGAAAAAATAAAGGCGCTCCGGGCTATACAGCCCAAAGCGCCTATCGTCTTCGATTCGGCGGATTATTCTTTTATCTTAGCTTGATGTCTCTCTTCACCGTGACCATTACCGGCTTCCCGTCCTTTACCGCGATCTCGATCTTGCCCCAGCCGAACTCCTGGCATACCCTCAATATCTCGGGATTATGCTTGAAGAGCTCCTCCAGGGTGTTCTCGACCGCTTGCATGGTGCTATTATAAGACAGGATATTTGGGGATGTCAAGCGATAAATGGCATACTCTCAAGAAAGTGCTTGCATTTGTGTAGCAAGCGTGCTATACTATTACCATTACAGAGAAAGAGGTGGTATATGGAGGATTCCAGTTTTGGCCAGTTCCTGAAGAGTCTGCGTAAAAGACAGAACATGTCTTTGCGCGATGTCGAGAGGGAAAGCGGCGTCTCCAATGCCTATCTATCCCAGCTGGAAAGTGGAGACCGGCCGCCGCCGCGTCCGAATATGTTAAAGAAATTAGCCCGTGCCTATAACGTCACGGTAAGAGAGCTTCTCCTTAGGGCTGGCTACCTGGACGAGCCGGAGGTAACCGCTACCGAGGAAGAGCGGATTGAAGCTGCTTTCCAGTACGCCATGGCTGATCCCGATTACAAGCTGGGCACCCGGATCAGGGGCGAGGACCTCGATATCAAGGGGAAAAGAGGTG
>CAZKQS010000168.1:0-3272 GCA_964554985.1 uncultured Thermoplasmatales archaeon
GTTACTTGAATATGTGTGTGTTGGATTTGTCATATTACTAGTTGTTCCATCACCAAAATCCCAATCGTATGTTAGATTTGTTGCATCACCTAATGTTACAGTTGATGTAAAATTAACCTGAGTGGTATTTGTTATATTTACATTCATTGGTGTATAAGTAAAACTTGCTGTTGGCATTGTAACTGTTGGTTCTTCTTCCTCTTCTTCGTCCTCATCGTCAGTAGTTTGTTCTGTACATCCACTTAAAATACCTACTATTAGTGCCATTGCTAACATCAAAATTATTATTTTTTTCTTCACTTTCTCGTTCCTCCCACTTCAATTTCTCTATATTTTATATAGAATATATATTCTACGTATCTGGCCTTTGCATTGTAAAGATATTATATAATAATTTCGAATTATTTTTAGGGTTTAATCTTTTAAACATGTAATGTATTTTAGAATACAGAGGAATAAAAATTTGATCGATATAAAAAAATTAAATGATTTGTCTAAAGCACTAAAAGAAAAAAAGCTAACTATTGCAACAGCAGAATCAGCAACAGGTGGTTTAATCGCAAATTGCCTTACAAATATCTCTGGAAGTTCAAATTATTTAGATAGAGGTCTAGTAACTTATAGTAATAAAGCAAAGATAGAATTATTGGATGTATCAAAATCTTATCTAAAAAAAAATGGAGCAGTAAGTAAGATAGTTGCTGAACAAATGGCTGAAGGTGCTAGAATAAAATCAGGTGTTGATATAGCAATATCTACAACTGGAATAGCTGGTCCGACGGGTGGATCAAAAGATAAACCAGTTGGTACTGTTTTTATTGGTTTTTCATCTAAAGAAATAACTATTTCAAAAAAATTTCAATTTAAAGGAAATAGACTTGAAAATAAAGAGCTTTTCTGTAACGCAGCAATAAAAATGCTATTAGAAAACATTAGGTGAATTTTTTTGATAAAAATCGATGGTTCATACGGCGAGGGTGGAGGTCAGATTCTTAGAACAGCTGTAGGACTTTCAGTTTTAACAAATACCCCCATTAGAATAAATAATATTAGAAAAAATAGGAAAAACCCTGGTATAAAACCTCAGCATTATTCCTCTATAAAAATTGCTCAAAAATTGTGTGATGCAAATTTAGAGGGTTGTAAAATCGGATCTAAAAAAATTGTTTTTGAACCAAATAAGATAGAATCTAAAAGAATTGAATTTGATATAGGCACTGCTGGAAGTATAACCCTTGCTTTTCAATCAATTATTTTAGCCTGCATAAGATCTAACTCAATAAACACTATACATTTAAAGGGTGGAACTGATGTTAAATGGTCTCCGTCATGGGATTTTTTTACTAATGTTTTTTTAAATTTATTAAAGAAAATGGGAATTAATATTGATTACAACTTGATTAATAGAGGTTATTACCCTAAAGGCGGTGGAGAAGCAGAAATAAAAATTGATAAAGTCGAAAAAATCAATCCTTTTGTTGTTAAGTCAAATCAAGATTTTTCTGAAGTTAATGGTTTGATAAATATATCTAAACTTCCAGATCATATAAGTAAAAGAATCAAACATACAATTATTAAAAAATCAATTAAAAAGAATCTAAAAACATCAATAGAAATTGATAAAAAAGATTCTTTTTCTCCGGGGGTAGGAGTTACTTTATGGTCAAAAACTGATGATACTGCAGTAGGTTCAGCAGTTATCGGTGAAAAAGGTGTTTCATCTGAAGAAGTAGCAACAAAAGCAATAAATAGAATAATAAAGGATATTACATCTGACTCAACTGTTGATGTATATGCTTTTGACCAAATAATACCATATATGGCATTAGCATGTAAAAATGGTGTATCTGAATGTAACGTAAGAAAAATAAGCAAGCATTCTGAAACAAATATGTGGCTTGTAAAAAAGTTTTTAGATGTCAAGTTTGACATAAAAAAACAAGAAAAAAGTTACAAAATAAATGTTACTAGAAGTTAAATTTAACAAAATGTAAATAGAGATATATATTTTTTATTTAATCTACTTTCCTTATTTTTTCGTAATGCTTTTCTATATAATCTATATACCAAGATGTGCAAGTCTTAAACTTAATTGGGAGGAGTACGGTTATAGACACTACAACGATATTAATAATCGGTGGAGCAAGTGCTATTGCTTTTTATATGGCATGGAGTATTGGTGCTAATGATGTAGCAAACTCCATGGCATCAGCAGTTGGTGCTAAAGCAATAACCTTCAAACAGGCTGTGTTAATAGCTGGTGTCCTAAATTTTATTGGAGCTGTTTTTGTAGGAGAGCATGTTGTAGAAACAGTCAAGGGTGGAATTGTTAACATAAATATGGTTCCTTGTGGAGATGTTCTTTTATTAGGTTTTGTCTCTTCTCTACTAGCTGCAGCTATATGGGTTACTTTATCTACATGGTTTGAAATGCCCATTTCAACTACTCATTCGGTGATAGGTGCTTTAATTGGTTTTGGAATAATTTCTAGTGGGATTGCATGTGTACAATGGGGAAAAGTTGGATCAGTTGCGGCAAGCTGGGTATTATCTCCCTTATTTGGTTGCATTCTAGCTTTTTTTGTTTTTAAAATAATTGTTAAAACAATTTTTGCAAAAGACCAGCCCGTTGAATCAGCAAAAATAGTTGGTCCAATAATAATTGGTTTTACTGCTTTTCTTATCTCTTCATCATTACTTTTAAAAACTTCATTAAGTGACAAAATTGGTTTAACAGAGGTACCTCAAATAATAATTGTCTCTTTTATCATTTCAGTTTTAACAATTTCGTTAGCTATTCTTAGATTTAGAAAAATAAAAGCAAGTGGACCTGAGGATTACGCTACAGTTGAAGGAATTTTTAGAAAACTGCAAGTTGGTACTTCCTGTTATGTAGCTTTTGCTCATGGGGCAAATGATGTCGCAAACGCTATAGGTCCTGTTGCAGCAATTATTCCCCTTGCTGAAAAAGGAGCTATGGACCCTACTGCTATGGTCCCATATTGGCTGCTTGCTCTAGGCGGTGTTGGTATAACTATAGGCTGTCTTACATGGGGGAGAAGGGTCATGAGAACAGTTGGTGAAAGGATTACAAGTCTTACAAACACTAGGGGTTTTTCAGTTGATTTTGGAGCAGCAACTACAGTTCTAGTTGCATCAAAACTTGGTCTTCCTATCTCTACATCTCATACTGTTGTTGGAGCTGTAATTGGTGTAGGTCTAGCTCGGGGTCTTGAAGCTGTTGATTTAAGTGTTATTAAAAAGATTATTGT
>CAZKQS010000169.1:0-3175 GCA_964554985.1 uncultured Thermoplasmatales archaeon
TTGTCTATATAAATAATATGATGGACCATCTACAACTTCAATATTATAATTTGATGCTGCATAAACAATGATACTACTTAAAAACAAAAATAAAAACATTACAAATATAACAATTGTTTTTTTCAATCTCATAATAATTTGAATAAAAAATTAGTTCAAATATTTTTTTGATAAAATTAGTAATCAAATACTTATATTAATTATTGCATTAAGATAGTAAATAAGGGGATGAACTATTTATGCTTTCAGACAGAGGAATAAGGAGAGGTATTGAAGTAATGGTAAAAGATGCAGTTGACTCAGATCAACCTGAGAAAAAAGCAAGAGTGATTAGAACCTATCCTCATCCAAGTCGCTGGCTTGTTGTAAAATATGAAGATGGCAACATGGCACAAGTTGAAGAAAGTCAAGTTACAACAATGTTTGAAATTAATCGTAGGGGCCGAGAAATCTAAAAAAAAACTATTTTTTCATATTTTCAACGATTTGTTTTCCAAAATCAGTTAACTTATATATTTTTATATTTGCCCCGCTTTCAATTTTTTCTACTAGATCTAAATTAATTAAAGATTCTTCAGTTTTATATCTTGAACCCATCCCTCTGATTGCACCAATAACATTTGTTGGTGTTGTTTTAACATTATAGGCTATTTCAGATGTATAGCTGCCACTTGGACTTATTTCAAAAAGGTATTCAGCTATTTTTTTTCTAACGTTGCTTCTTCTAAGAGATCTGACAACAAGAGGTCTTATATTTTCCTTAGTAAAAGCATTATCTTCGCCATTCTGCATCCCATCCGCCTTTGAAAAAATGAATGTTATTTCATATTTATAAATTAATCGGTAATTAAAAACATAGTTTTTTTTCATATAAAAAAGATTTTATTTTAATCTATCTATGTTGTTCTACTCCTATTTTTTTACAGATTTTATTAACTGGGCAAATTGTACATTTAGGTGAGATTGTTGTGCATATCGATTTTCCAAATTGAACAAAAACATGGTTTATTTCAGACCAATATTTTTGTGGTATAACTTTCATCATTTGTTCCATTGTATCATCAGCATTTTTTGTTTTTACCCAGCCTAATCTATTTGAAATAACATGGACATGGACATCAACTGGGATGTAATCCATATTGTTATATCCATAGACCATAACAATTGCTGCAGTTTTTTTACCTACTCCTTTTAGTTTTAGTAGTTCTTTGAAATCATTTGGTACTTTTCCATTATTTTTTTCAATAATTTCTTTTGATATATTTATTATCCTTTCAGATTTAACCCGGTAGAATCCTACAGGGTAAATTATTTTCTCTATATCTTTCTTATTTGCATTTGAAAGTTTTTCTGCTGTATCATATTTTTTAAAAAGTTTTATAGATGCTTTTTTTGTTATTTCATCTTTTGTTCTTAGACTAAGTAAGCATGAGATAAGTGTTGTAAATGGTGTTTTATTTATTCCTGCTTTTTTTAGTGATGAAATTATTGGTTGATCATATTTTTCCATTTCTTTTTTTATAAGTGTGATTATTTCATCTATATGATTAATATTTTCCAATTGTTTTTTCTCCTAAGTAAAATTAGGAATAAATACCTGTATTTAAAAATAATTAGAGAAAAAAAAGAGATTTATTTTTTCTTTAGAAATTTTATTACTATTCCCACTACTAGCAATATAACTATTAAAATTGCTAGTATTATCAAAAGATTTCCGTAATGATTGTTTTCTTCTTTGTGTTTTACTACATTAATTTCTATTGTAAAACTCTCTGTTTCTCCGTTTTTATATTCTTGATCTAATTCTTTGTTTGTTGTTGATTCTGATGTTACTGTAAATGTTAGATTTTTATTATATGTTTCTTCTTTTTTTGATATATTGATATCTATCATTACTTGTTTAGTTTGTCCGATCGGAATTATTTGTGTTTCTGGGTCTATTGTTACATTGATTTCTTCTATTTCATCATCAAGTGTTACCATTACTTTTGTTTCTCCGTTACCAGTGTTTGTTATATTTACTGGAAATTGTATTATTTTTCCTGGTTTTGTGTTTATCCTTGTATCATTTTCTTGATATCTGTGTTCAATTTTTATTGATCCGTTGTATTCTGAGACTATATTAAAACTTGCTGAGTCTTTAGATGCAATTAATCCCCATTTTTCATTTGGTGTAAATTCAGCAGTTATTTTGATTTTGTCTTCTAAAAATGCTTTTGTATCCTCTTTTATTTTAAAATTAAGATTCGTTGTTACCGTTTTTTCTTCTGTTGATAGATCTAAACTAACTAAATTTGTACTTAAGTTTGCCTCGCACCAATCTGGTTTAGTCAATGATAAACTAAGATTTACGGTCATATTTTGCTCTTTGTCTCTAAAAAGTATCCATTTTCCTATCTTTGTTCCAGTCAATAAATTTGGGTAAAAGCTAGGATTTTCATATTTAAATTTGACTGTGACAGGTACTTTATTGTTTGTTCCTATTTCTATTGGAGTTGTTGGTTTATCGTCATCTTGAATTGATAAAGTTGTTGTTGTATTAAAGTCATAAATTCGTATATTATCAAGTATTCCTTGGCTTTTTTCTTGAGTTGCATTTATCTGTGGTATTACTGCCATTGAAACTAAAGCAAATATTGTAAACATTATTACGATTTTTTTTGTAAACATTTATCTAACACCTATTTTAATAATGACTTAATAATATATTAATTTTTATATTATTTAAGTCTTATTATACAAAAGTTCTCAATATCTAATAAAAAACACGCTGGGGAAGGGATTTGAACCCTTGTGGTGAAAACACCAGTGGTTTTCGAGACCACCGCCGTAGGCCGGGCTTGGCTACCCCAGCAAATCCTTTTCAAAAGCTTAATCAAAGGGTTTTATATATGGGTATCGATTCTAAATGAAAGTACAGGTGAAACTTTCAAGGACCAATGAAAAAAAAGAAGTTGAAATAAAAAAAAATTCAAACATTTTAAATTTACTTGAAAAAATTGGTCTAAAACCAGATACAGTTGTTGTAATGAGAGATAAATTGCCTGTGCCAGTTGATAGCAAAATTATAGATAAAGAAATACTAACTATCCTTCACATATCATCAAGTGGGTAGTAAATTTGCTCCTGTAGTGTAGTCCGGCCAATCATCAAGCCCTCTCGAGGCTTAGACACG
>CAZKQS010000170.1:0-3131 GCA_964554985.1 uncultured Thermoplasmatales archaeon
TGTTGCTTTGTTTGTAAGTGGACCATATACAATATATGAGTGACCTGTAATCCATCCTATATCAGCTGTACACCAGTAAATATCATTTTCATGATAATCAAAAACATATTTGTGTGTAACAGCTGTATAAACTAGATAACCACCAGTTGTGTGAAGTACTCCTTTTGGTTTTCCAGTTGATCCCGAGGTATATAATATAAATAATGGATCTTCAGCATCCATTTCTTCAGGTGGGCACTCAGGATCTGCTTTTTCCATTTCTTCATGCCACCAGCAGTCTTTATCTGTAATATTGACATCTGCACCAATACGTTTTACAACTACAACAGTTTCAATTGAAGGCGTTCCTTCAACTGCTTTATCAACGGTTGGTTTCATTGGAAGAGGTTTTGCTCCTCTGACACCTTCGTCTTGCGTGATTAAGAGTTTACATTCTGAATCGTTAATTCTATCCTTTAAGGAGTCAGCAGAAAATCCGCCAAAAACAATAGAGTGAACAGCCCCAATTCTTGAACATGCAAGCATTGATATTGCAAGCTCTGGAACCATCTGTAAATATATGCAAACTCTGTCGCCTTTTTTAATACCTTTTGATTTTAAAACATTAGAAAATTTTTGTACTTCTGAAAGAAGTTCTTTAAAGGTATATTTTTTTATCATATCTGGTTCGTTTCCTTCCCATACAATTGCTGTTTCATCACCGTGTCCGTTTTCTACGTGTCTATCAAGACAGTTGTAGCTAACGTTTAATTTTGCACCTTCAAACCATTTAATTTTTCCTTCTTTAAAATTGTAGTCTCTAACTTTGTCCCATTTTTTGGACCAGCTTACATGCTCATCAGCCATTTTTGACCAGAATTCTTCTGGGTTTTTGACTGATTCATTATACATCTTTTGGTATTCATCCATGCTTTTCACATGTGCTTTTCTACTAAATTCCTCGCTGGGATTAAATATCTCAACTGTTTCTTCTTCTGGCATATTTTTTTCAACCTCTTATCATATTTTTTGACTATTACAACTATTTTTTGATCAAAAGACGAATTTTGATCATCCTCCCTAATCATAAGTAAGGGAATTTCGAATAAAAGTTACACTATAAGTATTTTTTCATAAATTAATTAAAAAAATGTAAGGAGAAAACAATAAAATATATACAAAAAAACAAAAAAATATATTGACAATAAAATATTGTAGCAAAAACAAACAAAATTTTGTTGAAATTTGGAAAAACTATTTTATATTCAGGATTTTTTTAGAAATAGGGGAAAAATCAAAGTCCTTTATTACAATCATTCGCTCGAACATATATTTACCAATCTGAGGGGTTTGTGAGATTAAATCTTTTTCTTTTAAAAACCTGATTTTATGCATTTTATCTTCTTTGTATTTTTGATAATTATGATAAGCTGAAATAATTACTCCTTCAAACTTTCTTCTGGCAAAAAACAGAGTTGAACTTGTATCTAGTATATCAATATCCTCATCAGAAGGATGTTTATTTGGATTGAAATTAATAGGGTAAAAGGCTAGAATTTCAAAACCTAGTTTTTTAAGATTTGGAATGGTAATTGTTTTAAGCATATTATTTTCAAAAAAACTTTTTTTCATTCTTGAAACAGTATGTCTAGAAAGACCTGCTATTTCTCCAATTTTCTGGGTTGTTGAATTTGGATTTTGAATTAATGTTGAATATACTTTTTTTTCTTTATCATTAAGTTCAATATGATTTAATTTTTGAAATATATTACTTCTATATTTATCATCATTAATATCCTCTATTTCAAAGAAATCTTTTAACGCTCTTGAAAAATCAAAAAATCTAATTATATCACTAATCTCAAAAGGAAATACAATTTCATTTGGATATTCTTTTTCAAGAAGACCTACCCCACCGAAGGTTTCTGTACGAATATCATTGATCTTACCAATATTAGTATAATTTTTTGAAAGACTAATTGAAAAACCTTTTTCCTGTTCACCAACTGAATAAAAGATTTCATCAAATACTTCAATTGTTCTTTTTGTGGTTTTAATTCTTTCATCCAGTGGTATTACTGGATTAAATTGAGTATAGATTACAGCAAGCATCTCACATCCAAGGTGGTTTAACAATGGGACTGTAAGCTTTCTTAAAAATCCCTGATCATAAAGTCTTCTTTTTATCGATGTTAGAGTGGAAAGTTTGACATCTATTATGTTAGAAAGTTCACTATCATTTAAATCAGGATATCTTATTAATCCGTAAAGGACTCTTTTTTCATTTTTAGTAAGAAGTGTTCTTTTCACGCAAACATCCAAAAAGGAAAACCCCATTAAATAATTTTCTCATTTTTACGACATAAAATGCAAATATTGTTAAAATGGACAAAAATTGAATTAAATTCTATCAAAAAGAATATTTTTCAACAACAAAAAAGTCATTTTTGGACAAAAAGCTACAAAACATTTATTAAATAAGTATATATTCATCGAAGAAAAACAAAAATAGAGAGTTGGTGTAAAATGGGTAAAACAATAGTTGAAAAAATTCTTGATAAACATATAATTGAAGGAAAACCTGAGAAAGGTAAAGAAGTAGGAATTAAGATTGATCAAACACTAACCCAAGATGCAACAGGTACTATGGCTTACTTGCAATTTGAAGCAATGAAGGTTCCAAAAATCAAAACCGAACTTTCTGTAAGCTATGTTGATCATAACACTGTTCAGATTGGTTTTGAAAATGCTGATGATCATAAATATTTACAGACAGTTGCTGCAAAGTATGGAATAATATATTCCCGTGCTGGAAATGGAATATGCCATCAAGTTCATTTAGAGCGTTTTGGAAAACCTGGTAAAACACTTCTTGGTTCTGATTCTCATACCCCAACTAACGGAGGAATTGGGATGATAGCTATTGGTGCAGGCGGACTTGACGTTGCAGTTGCTATGGCAGGCGGACCATTTTATCTTACTTATCCAAAAGTGATAAAAATCAATTTAACAGGTGAACTTAAGCCATGGGTTTCCGCAAAAGATGTTGTACTAAAAGTTCTTGAAAAATTTACCACAAAAGGAAATGTAGGATGTGTGTTTGAATACGGCGGACCTGGTGTAAAAACACTTAACGTTCCAGCTCGTGCAAC
>CAZKQS010000171.1:0-3131 GCA_964554985.1 uncultured Thermoplasmatales archaeon
TATTTAAAGAAAGTTATTTCAAATAAAAAAATATTGAAATATGAACTTTATCTAGAAGAAAAAATTAGTAGAGAACTAAATTATACTTTTGATATTAGAGTGTTAAATAATGCACCATTATCCTTTAGATTTTCAGTTATTAAAAATGGAATAGTACTTTTCAGTAAAGACGAAGTTAAAAGATCAGATTTCGAATGCCTTTCTTTTGTAAAATATCATGATTTTGATTTTTACAGAAATAGATATGTGAGGGATGCTCTTGGGATTAAAGTTTGATAAAAATAAAGTTACAAAGTTATCATCAGAAATAAATGGGGCTCTTGATAGACTACATGATCTTTCTAATCTTGAAAAAAAAGTTTTCCTATCAGATCCATACAAATTAGCTAGTGCAAAATATTTTTTGATTGTGGCAATTGAGGGAACAATTGACATTTGCAATCATCTTATTTCGATGAATAAACTTCGAGCTCCAGAGGATTATGCAGATAGCTTTAGAGTCATTGGTGATTCTGGTATTTTAAAAAATGATTTTGTAAAAAGACTTGTTGAGATGGCAAGATTTAGAAATCGATTAGTTCATATTTATTGGGAAGTTGATGATGAATTAATTTATAGTTTTATAAATGAAGACATTAGTGACATTAAAAATTTTATTAAACAGATTACAAAACAATTAAATCTTTAAATGAATTAATTTTTAAAGCAACTTCATAAATATCATATACTACCTTCCTTTTTACAGGTTTCTTGAAATATGGCAAAAAAAGACTACTATGAAATCCTCGGCGTAGATAAAGATGCATCTAAATCAGAAATTAAAAAAGCTTATAGAAAGCTTGCACTAAAGTATCATCCAGATAAAAACAAAAGTGAAGGCGCTGAAGAAAAATTCAAGGAAATCTCTGAAGCATATGCAGTCTTACATGACGATGAGAAAAGACAGATGTACGATCAATATGGTCATGCTGGAATTGATCAACAATTCAGTAGAGAAGATATCTTTAGAAACGCAGATTTTGGAGACATTTTTAGAAACATGGGTTTTGGCTTTGATATGAATGATATTTTTAGTGAGTTTTTTGGAGGACGTAGGGGTTATGGGAGAAGACAGAGAAAAATGCGTGGGGCAGACCTACGATATGACATGCAGATAAATCTCGAAGATACATATAAGGGTCTAGAGACAACCATAAGAGTTCCACGTACTGAAACTTGTGAAGAATGTAATGGAACTGGCGCAAAAAAAGGAACAAAACCTACGACCTGTCCAAAGTGCAATGGCACAGGACAGATGAAAACAAGCAGAAGAACTGCTTTTGGAATGTTCACTCAAGTTTCAGCCTGCAATAAATGCGGCGGGTCTGGAAAAATAATTGAATCTCCATGTAAAGATTGCAATGGAAAAGGAATTGTTCAAAGAACTAGAGACATTGAAATAAAGATACCATCAGGTGTTGATGATGGATCTCAATTGAGACTATCTGGAGAAGGAGAAGCAGGGCCTGGTGGAACTGGTGATCTATATATAGTAGTTCATGTGAAAAGTCATCCAAAGTTCAAAAGAAGAGGTCTAGATTTATACACTTCACTAAGCATTACTTTTCCTGAGGCAGCACTTGGTACAAAAAAAGAAATTGAAACAATCGAGGGTAAAACTCAAACAGTAAAAATTCCAAAAGGTGTACAAAACGGTGAGATAATAAAGGTTAAGGGTAAAGGTATGCCTAACATTAGAAGTAGTTTTAGAGGAGATATGCTTGTAAATATTAAGATTAGAACACCTGAGAAAATTTCAAGAAAAGCAAAAAAATTACTTGAGGAACTTAAAAACGAAATATAAAATGGGGAAATATTTAAGTAATATAAAATATAAATAAGATTGAATTTACAAAGGGAGGTAAATGTATGGTACCAGATGACCAAGACAGAGATAAAAGAAAAAAACGACGTAATAATCCATTTGACATGTTTGGATTTGATGACGATTTTATTAGAGATATCTTTGATGATGATAGAATCAGAGAAGATATTAGAAGAATGACTGAAGAAATGATGAAAATGTTTTCAAATGTCCAACCAGGTAAATCAATAGTACATGGATATAAAATAAATATCGGCCCTGATGGAAAACCTAGAATTGAGGATTTTGGAAATAAGACCAAACAATCACCTGAAGGTAAATCATCAATATCTGAAGAAAGAGAACCGATCACTGATATTATAGAGGGAGACGATGATGTAGCAATAACAGTTGAAATACCTGGTGTTGAAAAAGAAAATATTGATCTTAATGTAACTAAAGACACTCTAGAAATTGATGTAAATTCACCAAATAGAAAATATCGTAAGAAATTAGATATGCCCTGTAATGTTAAACCTAAAACTACAAAAGCTACTTATAAAAATGGAGTTCTAGATATTGTAATCAAACGAAAGTCAAAAAAGAAGGAAGGCGAAGGGTATCACGTAGATATTGAATAAAATAAATATCTACTTTTTTATTTTTTAACCAAAATATTTATATATGGGTCTTATATGTCCCCTACTTAACGGATGGGGTAATTTTACCTACTATTCATTTTATCACATCATTTTATTTTTTAAAACCCCATCCTTTCACACCCCACAAAAAAAATAAAGAATTATTTGACAAGATTCCCAAATGTTTTTTTCAAAATAGTTTTTGCATCATTTGGAGTGGTGCTAGTAAATTTAAAGGTTTCTTTACCACTATTCCACTTAATCTTAATTTCATTAGGTCTTCTTTTATCCTCTGAAAAATTCATATAATTTTTGATTCTAATCTTTTTAACTTCATTAACTTGTATGCTGTAGTTATTTGGATTTTGATTTAATATGTTTTCAACTGGCATAGAATAGTATTTTTCATGAATATTTCTAGATGAACTCATAGTATTTGCCCAACTTTTCAAAAAACCCTCACCATTAGCTTTAGATTGTTCCCGGGCTTTTTTTACTTCTTCTTTACGCATTTCGTTAGTTAAAGCTGCTACGATCAACCGATTGTTAGTAACAACTAAGTTGTATGCTTTTTGACCTAGAAAACCTGCATTTGTATTTGGGATAATTCCTACTACTTTTTCCTCTGTCATAAGTTAAGGGTATCA
>CAZKQS010000172.1:0-3125 GCA_964554985.1 uncultured Thermoplasmatales archaeon
TTAATTACAGAACTATAATTCAGAATCATGGAATGCAGTTCTTTGAAAAATTCTTAGTAGAATCTGTAAATAAGCACAGGCCCCGAGTAGTTCTGTTTTCAAAATGTAACGGGATTAATCCTGAGTTAGTAAAATTCTGTTCTCAATATTCTGTAACTTGGTTATGGAATATGGACCCTATACAAACAATTGAACAATGTCCTGAAGTTTTAGAACATGCTAAAAATGCTGATTTTTCATCTTGTACTGGAGAAGGAGTAACTAATTGGTTTTCAGGAAATGGAGTTATGAATTGTATAACTTTAAGAGAAGGGCTTGATACACACTATTTTAAACCTGTTCAACCTGAAGAAAAATATAAAGCTGATATTTCCTTTATAGGTACAAGAACAGAAGAAAGAGATTATGTAATAAGCTTACTTAAATCTAAAGGTTACGATGTAAAAGCATATGGAGTAGGATATTCAAAAGAAGTTTATGATGAAGAGTTTGCAAAAGTCTGCTCAAGCTCCAAATTTATGCTTTCTATTAATACTTTTAGTAATATAGATAATTATTTTAGTGATCGTTTAATTCGTTATATGGGATGTGGAAGCTGTGTTCTTCATTATGATCCTACTAAAACACTAAATAATATATTTGAGGATGGAAAGGATCTAATTTATTTTCATACTTTAGATGAAGTTGTAGATAAATTGAAAGAATTTGAAGATGTAGATACATCTGAAATCAGACAAAATGCCAGAAAAAAGATTGTTGAAAATTATACTTGGCAGCATACTATTAAAAAGATACTTAATATTATAAACCCAATCAGAAAAAGGATTTTAATAAAGTATCATCATGGACTCGGAGATATAATTACTCTTACTCCACACTTAAGATATTTTCATAATAAAGGATATATAGTTGATATACTTGGAGAGCCCCCTCTATCTAATTCACATTTATTAGATAATTGTCCTTATGTTAGAAATATAGAAACCATCCAAAATCCTTGGCGTACAGCAGATGGGAGTAGACTTAGTACTGCTGAAGAATATAAAGAAATAGATAACAGAAATACAGAAATTCTTAAATCTAAGAAAGGATATAATCTTAAGTATAATGTAGATCATGCTAACATCCCTCAGAATATTCCAAAAGTACAGTTTAATAGTATTCAATTAGGTATTACAGAAGATATAGATTATACAAAAGAAATTTTTATTTCTGAAACAATAGATAAACAAGTTAAAAAAGAAATAAAGGAAAGATTTCCAGATGGTTATGCATTCGTACATAATCTTTCAGAACTTCATCAAGAACATTCATTTAAGGTTACTGATGATATGTTAGATGGATTTCCTGAATTTAATACATCTGTAGAAAATTTACAAGAAGATATCAATTATACCTTTGCTTGGATTAAATATGCAGATAAGGTTATTGTTTCAAGTTCTGTAATGGCAGTAGCAGCAGAAGCTTTAGGAAAAAAGATTGATATCTTAAATTTTGGTAGACCGGATTTTAAGGTGTTACCTTCTTACGAGATGGTAGACAAAATTTACTTAAGAGGAACGGAAGTCAATAAAGATGAATTTTATTCACATTTAAAGAAAGAGATTGAGTTTAACTGTCCTATTTGTGGACACAATACTGTAAAATTTCATAAAGCATTAGTAAAATGTACTAATTGTGGTTTACTAACTAATACAAATCAACCTTCTAAGGAAGAAATTTTAGATCAACATGAAAACTTCGTAATCGGTGCTTGTACTTCAGAAGAAAAAATGAAACGTAGGCTTAGAAAAGCTAGTGATCAATTAGATACAATTGAAAAATATGTAGATAAAGGTAAGATTTTTGATATTGGTGCAAGTGGGGGGTTTCTTCTAAAGGCTGCAAAAGATAGGGGATGGGAAGTTGCTGGTAATGAAGTAAGTAAACTTTCTGCTAAATTTGCTAAAGATAATTTCGATATAGATCTTAAGTATGGTTTTCTTGAAGATTTTGAACTTGAAGAGAATAAATACAATGCTATAGTTATTTGGAATGTACTTGAACATCTTGTAGATCCAATTCAAACTCTTAAATTTTGTTATCATATGTTAAAAGATAATGGGATTATACATATCAGAGTTCCAAATAAAAATGATGAGCAATTAAAGAAACATTATGAAGATCTACATCTTTATGAATTTCATACTGAATTACTAAAAGAAATTTTAAGACAACTTGGATTTAGAGAAGAGTTTGTAGATGAAAATGGATGGGAAGTGGATTTACTTTATAGGAAAAAACTAATAAATAAAAAAGTTTTAATCACTGGATGTGGAAGATCTGGAACCAATTGGCTTACAGAGATTGTAAGAGCATCTGGAGTCTATAAGTTTACAGATGTTGTAGAGGATAGAAACCTATTTGATTATAAAGGACTTCCAGATGGGTATGGAACGAAGCTTGCTACAGAAAATAAAGGATTCAATACGGATAATCTTGATAAAGTTTTATCTGAGAATCCTGAACTGAAAATTATATTCTCTCTACGAGATCCAGTAAGTCTTTGCATGGCTAAAATAGTAAGAGGTAGACCAAAATCAGAAGGTGGAGATAATCTTACAGAAGATATTGCTCCTGATGCTACTATAGAGGGTGCTATTAAATCAGTTGAACATTCAAGAAATATATATCAACATCTGATGGAAAATTATCCAGATAGAGTTTTAGGAGTTACTTTAGAAGATCTTATTGATAATACAGAAAATGAAATAAAATATCTTTGTGATTTTCTTGAAATTCCATTCAACGAATCTATGCTTTCTGCTCATTCTAAAAATAGGAATAAATACCATAAGAAACGGTATGGAGATAAGATTGAAAAATCACAAGCTTCTGTAAAAGAAAATTGGAAAGAGGTTTATAATGAATTCTTTAAAGATAAGGAAGAAGATATTATTAAATTAAAGGAATATTTCAATGATCTCAATTAGTTGTAGTGGTACTCTTGGGGATGTATATATTACAGTACTGAAGTTAATGAAACTTTTTGGTCAAACAGAAGAAATAAAAATATATCATTTCACAAGACATACACAATGGTCTGATAAGATTAAAGAAATTTATAGCCTACTTCCTAATGTTGA
>CAZKQS010000173.1:0-3098 GCA_964554985.1 uncultured Thermoplasmatales archaeon
ATCTGTCTTTTTCATAGAGTTGGCGAATGTCAATCCTATATTTAATATTGACGCATATATATTAGAAAAATTAGTAAAAAAATACATTTATTCCTGTTTTTCTTGATTTGTTTCATAACTTTTGATTTTATTAAGTGAAAAAGATGCAACAGATTTAAACACTTTATACTGAAAAATTGCACCTGCTATAAGATTCAAATGAAAGGTAATGAACCTATGTAGCAAAACAAATACCCCTAGACGACTGTCTGTAGTATTTAATTCACGAATAATTAGATTATAGAATACCAATAAACTTCCTTCAGCCACCCCGGAGCTTCCAGGTGTTGTAGGCATCATAATTATTACAAGAATAAGGAGCTGAGCAGCGTAGGATTCGACAAAATAGGGTGGTAGACCTAATCCCATAAGAATCATTGAAGGTATCATAAAACCTGCTGACCATGATATAGCAGTAAAAAACCCTGCTTTTAAAAGAGATTTTTTACCTTTCCCTTTGAAAAGTTTAATTCCTTTATGAAAGTTATCCACTTCAAAATTGATTCTCTTAATAACACTTGATTCGCTTTCTTTTCTTTTTGAAAATCTTTTTAGTTTCTTACTTAACCATATAAGGAATTTCTTAATTTTTTGGGGCTTTGAAATAGCATAAAGAAAGATAATAAGAAACATGATAAATACAAAGACTCCAACAAGCAATGCAGTATTTATAAATCCTAGATCAGAAACTCTTCTAAAGATTAAAAAAGCAATAGGGACTAAAATTAATACAAAAATCGCATCAACAAGTCTTTCACCTATAACTGAAGCGGTAGCACTTCCTATATTCATACCTTTTTTGTTAAGTAGATATACCCTTACTGGTTCTCCACCTGCCATAGATGGAGTGATACATGCAAGAAACATGTTTGTGATAACTATCTTTATTGATTCTACAAGGGTTAGATTAATATCTTCATCTAATTCGTTAGCAATAACTTTTAAGCGGGCACCCCAAAAAGTCCAGTTTACTAGATTCAAAACTACTGCCAATGCAAAGAATTCATATTTAATGTTGGTAGTTCTAAGTGTTTCAATTGTGTTTGCATCTATTGTAAAGTACAGGATAACCAAAATAACAGCTATACTAATTGCAAGACTGATTATTATCGAATATTTAATGGTTTTATTGTTGGTTTCTTTGATATCTTGCACCATGATTTGTTAATTTGTCAAGCATATATTTTACTTATGATAATTTTAAACAATCTTTTTCCAAAAACCTTATCAAAGAAAATATATTCCTTTGAAAAAAGTATAGAGGTTAATTATGAAAATTCTACCTAAATCAAAATATGCAAAGATTCTGAAATGTGCTATGCAAAATAAACTTGCTAAAGAAAGTATTTACCCTTTTTATGCTTCATACAAAGTTACTCATAAATGCAGTCTTAGATGTTCTTTTTGTAATGTATGGATGGAGGATACTCCTGATTTACCATTGGAGGGAGTTTACAAAGTACTTGACAATATAGCAGATAGCAGTATAGCAGTCCTTAGTCTTGAAGGTGGAGACCCGTTAGTTAGAAAAGATCTTGGAAAAATACTCGAATATGCTTATAAAAAACCATTCACACTTTTTTTTACAACTAATGGACACTTGCTTGATAAAAGACCAATGAAAGAATACGGTAAAAATATTGATTTTCTGCATATTAGTATTGATGAAGGTCATGATAACCTAGAGTTTTTTGAAAGACTAGAAGAGTTTCAAAGCTATGGCCCTGAAATATGTATCCAGTCGGTAATTACAAAAGATACAATGGATGCTTTGGTAGAAAAAGTTAAAAGAGTATACGATGTAGATGCAAGGACAGTTATAATGCCTGCATGTCACTTGGATGGAACAGATGATTATTACCCAGATCCAGAAAAATTTAGAGATCTAATACTCAGACTTAAGAAAAAATATCCAAATACGATTACAACTCCAAAAGGATTTTTGGATAATATCAACAAACCACACGGCTGCTCGACAAGCTCAATTATAGTTGACTCAGATGGTGGTTTATTTTATCCATGTAGAACAATCGGTGAAAGACATTTTGATTTAACAAAAGGATCACTTATGGATTTCTTGGAATCCGAAAAAGCACATGAAGCAAGAGATCAAATGAAAAAATGTGGGCGAAGATGCGGATGGTACCAATATTTTGCAACTGATGTATTTGCTTCTCCTAAATCAATTCTATCTTCATTAAGGCCGTATATTGTGAAATAATACTATCTATGATGATTATTAATTAAATCTTCATAGAGTTTAAACATCTTTTTTCGAGTATTTTTTAGACTATAATTTTTTCTAATAAAACTTAAAGATTTTTCCCCCATCTCTCTAGCAACTTCTTCGTTATCAAGTAGATATGCTATTTTTTCTGCTATTTCATCTTCATTGTATTTTTCAAGAAGTATGCCTCTATTATTGTTTAGCATTCTTTTTGCATTCCCAACGTTTGAAGCGACAACGGGTAATTTACAGGCCATAGCTTCCATAAGTGTTAAACTAGCTGTTTCACCCCTGGATGGTAAAACCATAGCATATGTTGCTCTAAGATAACTAATGAGTTCATCGTCAGATACAAAACCAGTAAAAACAATATCTGGATCGTTATTGCTTAATTTTTTTAATCTTTTTGTATCTGGCCCATCTCCAACAATTATAAGTTTTGCATCTGTTCTTTTTGATTTTTTAAAACCTTTGATCAATAAATCTACATTCTTTTGGTAATGTAATCTTCCAAAAAAAAGGATTATTTTCTTGTTTTTGTACAATTGTTTTATTTTTGATTTACCTGGGGAGAATTTTTCTGTATCCACGCCATTAGGGATAAAAATTAGTTTATCTTTTTTTACACCCCACTTTTCAAATGTATCAATATAATCTTTGTTTACACAAATGATTTTGTCTACTTTTTTTGATATTATAACCGTTGTTAGTTTTATGATAAACTTATAGATAGAAGAAATAAACTTATTTCCCTTTAAATCAATAACATAATGAGCAGTCATTACAATAGGTCTATCTGGTTTTAAAATCAACCCGTTTGAAAAACTAAAAA
>CAZKQS010000174.1:0-3090 GCA_964554985.1 uncultured Thermoplasmatales archaeon
GATGAAGAATTATATAATCAATATTTTTCTATTGAAAATATGGATAATAATAATGTATTTAAAGCTGCTTATAAATATATAAATAATGAAATTTACCCATCATGGAAATCTGATGAAATTTAAAAAAAAACAACAATAAAATGGCAATAATAATAAATAAACCAGGTGTAGATATAAACGGACGATCTTATCCATATTTAAAAATTGACATAACCCCTGAAATAGAATTACATTATGATAGGGTTTTTATTAAAACTAAATGTTTTAATGGAACTGATATTTCTAATGAAATTGAAAACCCCGAATTTATTATACCAGAAAAATGGGATAGATTTGATCCTATTGTGGTTCCTTATGAAGAAGCCGCTCAAAATTTATCTTCTTGGGCACACCAAAAAGTGTTAGAAGAATTAAGTTCTGAAAAAAATATACCATATGAATATATGGCATATGAAGATGATGTTTATGATTTAGATCCATCTACAGGAGAACAAATTTTAGATCCATCTACAGGAACTCCCATTAAATTACACAAAAAAGGTGAATTAATTAAAAAGAAAAATGGAACATATATGTTTTATACTAAGATATTACCGAGATTTTGTGAAGAAGAAGATATAAAAATTATTTAAATTTAATTATGGTAATTAACGATAGAAGAAAAGTTATTTTTATACATATTCCTAAAACTGGTGGAATATCTGTAGAAAAATCAATACATAAAGCGTTAGGTGGTGATGACTATATTTTATATAAAAATTTAATAAACATCCCATCAAAATATGAAGATAAAAAAAATAAAGGGCTATTCCTTCATTCTACTATGAAAGATTATAGAAGATATTATGGAACTGATATTTCTAATTTTTATATTTTTAGTATTGTGAGGAATCCTTGGAGAAGATTGGTTTCTCATTATGAATATCTTATTAAACCGGGTTTTAATAAAAGAATAAATGATGAAAATGAGATGGATTTTTCACAATTTATACAAATTTATCAAACCAGACTCTTAGGATATACACTTCATGGATATAAAGATTTTTTAGAAGATGATTATGGAACTCAATTAAATAGAGTAATTAAACTCGAAAGTATTAATGATGATCTTCCTATAGTTGGTGATGAAATAAAATTGGAAATTAAAGAAGTTCTACACATGAATCCTACAGATGAAAAATTAAGGGATCATGAAAATTGGAAAGATTATTATAATCCAGGTCTTAGAGATAGAGTTTATAAACTTTATAAAGATGATATAGAAAAATATGGTTATGAATTTGAAGAATAAAAAATAAAATATGTTAATTTAAAAAGATATATCATTATTCCAAGAATTCCACCCCGGTATTAACCCTGATGTATCAGGTCTTATATTGGGGTTTTCTACATAACGAGATGTAGCATCAACTGGTTCACCAACGGGTTTAACAACCCCTATAATTTGTGTTTTCTTTATTTCTTGATCAGGTGCATTAAATAATGAACTATTTTCTACTTTATGTGAAACAATAAAGTTATTTTTTGTAATTCGTTTAATTATTTTAACAGGCGTAATATCACCAGTTAACCAATATCGTATCATAACAATATCACCAACCATATAACTTTTTTTATCCTGTTGCCATGCTTCGTTTACAAATTCACTAAACCTTTTCAACTCACTACTATTTTGTTTTTATTAATATATCATTTTGATCAGCCCAATTATAAATATCATCATATAATGAAATTAATTCTTTCTCTTCACTCTTTTCCTTCATTTTTAATAATAATTCGGTTAATTTTGTCCACACATCATCACCCATATCATTAATTTCTTTTTTATATTCTAATAATCTATTATGATATTTTGCATTAAAATCCGTAAGAGTGATTTTCTTTTCATTATATTGATTCCAAATATCCGTTACATCTATTTGCATCTTCCAATCATCTTCACCAAAAAATTCTTCTAATTCTGTAAAATGATATATTTTTGACATATTAAAATAATCTATTTTGTACTATATATTAAATAATAACTACTTAAATAAATCCATCAAATTAAAAAATTTTTGGGGTCTTAATTTATTTCTCAATCTTTCCATTTGATACAAATACTCTTTTTTTGTTAATAATGTTCTATGCTTATTGGTCTTACCTTTACTGTGATCTAATTTATATGGTAAAGATTCTTCTAATGCTTTTCTGAAATCTTCATTAGATTCAAATAAGTTATCATATGAAACAGTAATAATGTGTGTGTAATCTTTTGAATGTCTATCAATTGGTTTTTCTATCCAATACACTTCTTGTTTTTCCCACCAAGGAATAGGTTGACCTTGTTTCCAAGCTTGATAACCATGTAGTGTCCATAAATGTCTTTTTAATTCCCTATCAGGTGTTTTTAAAGATTGAATAAAACCTTCCCAAGATTCTATTAAAATACCATCCATTTTAAATTGATAAGGATAAAGATTTGATAACCTTCTTTCTAAATTCAATTCATTAATTGGTTCTTTACAATTATAACTTATGTTAATAATTTGTTTTTTCATAATATTTGTATTATATTTGTACTATATTTTATATAAATAAATTAAAAATGTTTTAAAAATATGAATATTTTTGTTTTAGATTACGACCCGATAAAAGCTGCACAAATGCATTGTGATAAGCATGTAGTGAAAATGATATTAGAATCAGCGCAGCTACTTTGTTCAGTTCATCATATGATATCAGATAGAACTGATATTCCATATAGACTTTCTCATAAAAATCACCCGTGTTCTAAATGGGCTAGAGAATCTTATTCTAATTATATATGGTTACTTGATTTAACAAGAGCTTTATTGGATGAATATACATATCGTTATGGGAAAAAACATGCAAGTGAACGTGTTTATGATTGGTGTGTAATCAATCTACCTAATATAGAAGATAAAGGATTGACAAAATTTGCATTAGCAATGCCTGATGATTGTAAACAAAATGATGTAGTTGAATCATATAAAACATATTATTTACGTGACAAAATAAATATTTGTACGTATAAAAGACGAGAAAAACCCGAATTCATCAAAAATAATATATAATAAAACCAACAAA
>CAZKQS010000175.1:0-739 GCA_964554985.1 uncultured Thermoplasmatales archaeon
TATGCTCGTCGGGAGCACTTTTTAATAAATATAATTGGAAAGAAATACTGGTATAACTAAGAGAAAATGGGATACACCCTAAATTAGCTACCAGTATACTTTCTTTCCGTAATTTAAAATAATTATCATAATATAAATTTTTTCTATAAAATAGTTTAAAAAAAGAGAAAAAAGAAATTAGATATTAGGTTCTGGGATCTCTGGTATCTCAGGTTGTTGAACGTTTAAATCAAAACCATTTGCAAAACGTGCAGTTCCCATAAAACAGGTGTAACTAAGTTTTGGTATGTTTCTTGCAATATACATATAGATACCTGTAAATTTATACATTAAACCCATCTGCATACCTGTTAGAACATCAAAATCTGTTTTAAGAGGTCTAAGTATAAATGTCTTTGATGAAAGTGCACCTTTTGAATTGTACATCCATGTTGATAATTTCTGTCTAACTTTTAACTCAGTTTTTTGCAATGGATTTAAGTTATAGTTTGATCCATAGCTCATAATAAGAGCCGTTCTTTTCAAAGGTCTGAGTTTTATCATTTTTAAAGTTAATTCTCTGAGTTTTGGATATTTAACAAGTAGCTTAAAAGAATTAAGCATAGTTTTCAACTTAAGAGAATTGGCCTTATTTTTTATACTCTCAAAAAGATCAGCAACCATATTTTTAAACTCTTTAAAATCTTCTTCAGAAAAAGCAATATTGTTTTTAATTAATTTTCCATCATTAGAAAAACTT
>CAZKQS010000175.1:749-3086 GCA_964554985.1 uncultured Thermoplasmatales archaeon
TACATATTCCAATAAAATTTCATCTGTTTCTTTTTCTTTCAGCTTCTCTGCAGCTGCAGGATTAAATGATAAACCTACAAAGAGTAACACTACAGCTATTGCAAATATTCCATATTTCCTTTCCATATAAATTCCCCTTAATATATACTAGAGTTTTTTCAACTCACAGCTTTAATATGCTGCTCTATGTTTATATAATTTATCTATTATATTTAGCTTTGTTAATTATACAAACATATAGTTTCAAACAAAAAAATAATCTTTTGATTTTATATAAATCAATATGTATCGCTTGTCTATATATCTTATAAATTTATTGTATTATCGCTCTTAGACAAGTTTTTGAAATTTCATCAATTTTTTTAGTTGCATCAATATTTACAAAGTGTTTTTCTTTTGATAACTTAATATAGTTTTTATGTACTTTTTTTAAAAAATCAAGACGCTCAAAAGGAATCAGTTCATCTCGAGTTTGAATTCTTTTTAAAGAATCTTTCGGATCAATTACAAAAAGAAAAGTTAAATCAGGCTTTAAAATCCTATCTTTAGAAAGTTCTTTCAACCATTTCATAGCATCTTTAATATCACTTCCGATTTGTGCGGCTTGATATGCATAGGTTGAATCAGCATATCTATCGCAGAGAACGATTTTATCTGATTCTAACCATCTTTTTATTTTTTTACAATGCTCAATTCTATCAGCAATAAAAGCAAATGAAGTTGAATATGGATTATTTCCTTTTTTTATAAAATCTGATACGCATTTTCCAATCCACGTGTCAGTCGGCTCAAAGGTTAAAACAACGTCATAACCCTTGTTTTTTAGTTTTTCATAAACAATTTTTGATACAGTTGATTTACCTGATCCGTCAATTCCTTCGAATGTTACAAACTTTTTCATTTCTTTTTTTTCTCCATATACCATTTGGCTTTGTAGTAACTTAATGGATGTCTCTTTCTTTTACATAACCTGTCCATCTTGTCTGTTGGACAAAGTCCATACGTCCTCATTTTTTCACAAGCAGGAGGCTTATATTTAGTTGAAGATATGTCACCAGCGATATGCTCGATTTGATATCGTGATTTTTCTTCTTCAAAATCTGGCGCCCTACTAAAAAGTTTGAGTATGTCATTTGTTGATAGTTTTAACGAACTTAGAAAAGAGACAAGTGCAAATCTGCCCATATGTGGTACGTTTTCACCTGATTGTATCGCACTTAAAATATCTTTCATACAAGGAGGTAACTTTGAAATATCAAGCTTTCCAACAGGGGCTGCTTCAATTTTTTTCCTGTGAAGTTTTACTTTGTTTTGAATTCTAATGATATCCTCTTTGAATGTTTCATAAATTCCTTTACTACATTTTCTTTTATCAAGTTCGTTGTTTATTCTTGCACGTAAGGATTCTTGTATTATTCTTGCTAAATCCTTTCTAGTTACAAATATATATCCATTCTCCATTTCTCTGTTGATCATTTTCCATTCTTTGTATCTAGTTGGAGCGTAATTTAAATAATCAACAAAAAAAATCTTAATTTTTTCAGTTTCCCTATTATACTCAAGCTCGATATTAAACTCCTTTGATATATCAACAACAAAATTTGTATTTTCTTTTAATAGATTATCATAGCAATTTCTTGCTTCAGAAAGAGCATATCTTCTTTTAAAAAATATATCATCAATACATACTGCAATCATTCTTGCAATTGGATATGACAATAACTCCATAATATAATCGCTTTCTGAAACAACGCTTCTCGACCCGACATTTCTTTTTTTGAATGCATTATCAAGCCGCTCTACACCAATTGTTCTAGCTCTATCATAAAGTGGATCATTTAGAATCTCATTTACAGAAAGATTATTTTTAATGACATAATTTTTTGACGATTCTAGAAATGGATATTTTGATAAAACCTCAAGACTTTGCATAGAGAGTTATACTTTAACTAAATATTATTAATTAACCTTTTCATCTTGTTTTTTCGATTTGACATTTTTACTAGACAAGTATAAATAAAAGGAGAAAGAAAAAAATAATTGAGAAGGGTGGTTTTAAAAAATGAAGAAAAATGAAAAAAAGAAATATTTAGAAAATGAAGATAATTTTTTCAATCAAAATGAAGATTTTTATTTTATGCTTAGACGAGAAGAATTAAATAAAGAGCTTTTTAAATTCTGGAAATCGATATCTAAATAATAATTTAACAAAATCTGAAACTAAATTTTTTGATATTTAAGTTTTAAGTACTATAAGCTCTATTACGGGAAGTTAGTTTCTATGGGCTCGTAGCTTAGTCTGGCGGAGCGTCTGGCTCATAACCAGATGGTCGCAGG
>CAZKQS010000176.1:0-3066 GCA_964554985.1 uncultured Thermoplasmatales archaeon
GATCGCTACCTTCGCAAGGTAGAGGCCGCGGGTTCAAATCCCGCTCAGTCCATATCTAAAAAATCAATCTTTTGATAATAATTTTTTAGCAATAAATTTCCTGTAATGAACCTTGTTTTTATGCGGAAAATCATTACTAGGTTTTTTGCAATCTAAAAAATCACATAGCTTATCCCACAAATCTTCTTCTTCAAATATATTTAAAACAAGAAGTTTATCTTTTTTACTTTTAAAATACTCTAAAACCTCTTTGTTATGTTCTCTATAGTAATTTCTAATATGACTTTCATTATATTTTGAACCTACCTCCCATTCTGTTCCATAGAAATAAAATCTCCAACTACGAATTAACGAATCTTCATCTCTTAATGTTAATATGAATTTTGAATTAGGAAAAGTTTTATCAAGCTTTTTAAATAGACCCGGATCATTTAATGGTGCATCAGAAAAAGCATCAAATTTTGATTTCTTAAAATAATTTACCCATCCTTTTTTTGGCTTTATATATGCCCTAGGCCAATCTAGAACACTATAGCCAATAACATCTAAAGCTTCAGCTAGAGAAGTAGTTCCAGTTTTTGGATAACCTATACAAAATATTTTAAAATCAGATTTTTTCTTTTTAGAAAAATATAAAGAAATTTTTTGGAAAAACTGGATAATTATAATTATTACCTTCTCAACATTATAGAGAAATGATAGTATCTTACTCATTATATATCAACAACATAGTTTTTTATAATAAAATTTAGGATTAAAGCCAGTCTTTTTTATCTACTTTTGAGATAACTATTGATGAAAGTGAACCTTCTTCAGCTGTTTTTCCAACTATTTTATCAACTTCTTTAACTTTTATATTTACTTTTTTTCCAACTACTTTTTGATATCTAGACTTGATTTCATCAAGTATTTTTTTTATTGATTTTACTTTTTCTCTTAGTTCATCGTTAATAATTACTTTGATTTCAATATCCTCTTTTTTATGCTGAATTATCTGAAATCTTTGAACAATGTCAACTCCAGAGTCTTGAGCAACTTCACCAGGGATGAGAGTAAATGTTGCTGGTGGAAAAACTCTACCATCTGGTAAAACAATTGAGTCAGAGCTTCGGCCACCCACACGTTCAAGAAGCTGGGTTGCCCATCCACAATCACATGAACCTTCAGAAAGAGTTACAATATCATCCATACCAGTGTATCTAATAAAAGGAGTTCCGCCATAATATAGTCTAGTTATGACAATATGACCCTGTTCACCTGGCGATACTTTCTCCATGTTTTTATCAACTACTTCAATATAGAGTAAGTCTGACTCAACATGATAGCATCCATTGGGACACTCAAAACCTACTGTGCCGCTTTCTGTTGCTGCATATAAATCAAAAATCTTTGTGTCAAAAGCATTTTCAAACTGCTTTTTTGTGTAACCATCAATTACACCACCTGATGAAGCAACATATTTTGGATTTACATTTTCACCATATCCTTCATTTTTTAGAAGCATCAAACCAATTAAGGTACTAGGATAAGCACATATATAATCAGGGCTAAAAGAATTTAATTGCTCCATTATCTTTTTAATATCTTGTCCTGCATAGATGGTCTGGACATTTTTCATTATATAATGTGAAAGAAAACCTAGATATGAATAAAAACCATTTATGACACATTCCTCATCATAACTATTCGGAATAGAAAAATCACCTATGTTTGTAATTTTTGTTTTAGAAGGATTAAGTCCATACACCTTAATAGGCCTAGTTGCAAGAGAAAATTCAAGAGCAAGTGAATTAATATCTCTATACACTGAAACCGGTTTACCTGTAGAACCAGAGGTATCTACTTTAAACCCTTTATCTAAATTGAAGTTCTTAGGAAGGCATTCTTCAGTTTTGTAATCTCTAAGATCCTGTTTTGAAATAAAAGGCAATTTTTCAACATCTTCAATACTTTTAATATCGTCAAGTTTAAAATTTGCTTTTTTATATTTATCACTATATAACTTTGTTTTCAATGCATATTTAACCATTGTTTTAAATTTTTTTGTTTGATATTTCTCCATTTTTTCTTTGTTAAAATCAAGTGTAAGATTCTGTGATATATTATGCTTTGAACTTTTCAGAAGAAATAACAGATTAGGTATTGAATTCATTTTTTACTTACCCTCATAAAAAAATTTCTTAATTTCTTAAATAGAAGAGTAATTATTATAAAAACATTTTCACTAGCTTATTAATCATATAGAATTGGTAAGATAAAGGATTTGATATATAAACTATAAAACCTAAAAAAACTAAATATACTACCTATATCTTAATAAAATGGGGGAAAAATGAAGATTCTTCTAATATTTCCAGAAATTCAACACGGCGTAGTAACAAACAAAGAGAAAAGTTCATGGAGAAGGATAATAACAGGTTATCCAATTATTACTCTACCTCACCTTGCAGCTATAACACCAGATAAATATGATTTAAAAATTATAAATGAAAACTATGATGATATAGATTTTAATCAAGACTGTGATGTCGTAGGAATTACATGTTATACTATGACTGCACAAAGAGTCTATGAAATAGCAGATGAATTTAGAAAAAGAGGAAAAATTGTAATTTTAGGCGGATATCATCCAACTGCAATGACTGATGAAGCTTTAAAACATGCTGATAGTGTTATAAAGGGACTTGGGGAAGTAAACTGGCCAAGAGCATTAAAAGACTATGAAAAAGGAAAACTAAAAAAAGTATATGAAAGAGACCATGATTTTGACATATCAAAAGTACCACCTCTAAGAAGAGATCTAATTAGACATAATCCAATCCTTGGAGCAATTCAGACAACAAAGGGTTGTCCGCATAACTGTGAGTTTTGTGCGATAAGTAGTTTCTGCGGAAATATAGTTAAACAAAGACCTATAAAAGATGTTGTAAAAGAAATAAAAAAAATGCCAAACAAGCTTTTTATAATTCATGATCCACATCTTACAATGAATAAAAAATATGCGATAGAACTTTTTGAAGAAATGGTAAAGCAAAAAGTTAGAAAAAATGGGTTGCAAATGGAACA
>CAZKQS010000177.1:0-3015 GCA_964554985.1 uncultured Thermoplasmatales archaeon
GAAAAAGACCAAGAAATACGGTCTTCTGGTTATTCAGATAAAATTCTAAATATAATTACAAAATTAGGCATACCTGCTGAAAAAATAATTAAAAAAGGTAAAGCTTCAAAAATAATTTTAAAAGCTGTTAAAAAATATGATCCGTCTTATGTAGTAATCCATCCTTCGGATAAATCCGGAGTTGACAAAATTCTTTCAGGCTCAGTTGAAGAAAAAGTATGTAAAAAGAGTAGATGTAAGGTTAAAGTTTTGGAATAGATTATATTGGTGTTTCTTCAATACATGGTGTTTTAATATCCTGGAAATTAATTAAAAGTATAGTAAGTATTATTGTTGAAACTACAAAAACATATACATTTACAAACCATAAAATTATTGCTATGGCATAAAAAATACCTCTCATACCATATGTAAATCTATTCATTGCTTTTAGAAAAACATCAGTTCTTAATGCTTCACCATCTATAATGTTGCAGGTTTTGTTATTATTGTTTCCATTGTTTTCTACATGTTTTGTTCCATGTGTTTCAATATCCTGAATTGGTATTCCTATCAAGACACTAAATCTGACCATTTGCCTGAGAGATAAAAGAAACATTATAAGAGAAAAGATACTAGCAGATAAAAGTAACAAAAGTTTGTATTGTGCAACAATTTCGTTAGATGTAGCAGATAGATTTATTAATTCTCCGAGTCCATCTCCTGGAACTCTGATTAATAAACCTAATAGCACTAATAATGATGAAGATATAAAAGTAGTAGACATAATTAAGTTTCTCATGGTTTGAACTGCTATTATTGTTTCTTCTTTGTTAATCATCCTTTTAACCCAGAGACCGTAAAAAATATTCAAAAGCCCTCTTTTAGCAGTCTCAGGTTTTTTCATACCCATCTTTAGTTTTATAGCATATACTAGGATACAACCCAGAAAAATAATTAGCGCAGATAAATTTATTATCTCAATTTCGACCATATTTTACAAATTTAAATTTGCTGGTGTTACATAAATCTTTTTAATAAACAAAGAATCATCTTTTTAAAACCTTAAATTTTATAACTATTAAGTGCATATCTATATTGCTGAATGAGGGTATGAGGAGAGAATTATATGCCAGAAACAGAATTAAAAAAGGATGAGCGATGCGTAACAGGCATAGAAGAACTTGATGTAATGCTTGGGGGTGGAATTCCTACAGGTAGTACGGTACTTGTAACAGGCAGTAGCGGATCAGGGAAAACAACTCTATGCATGCAATTTTTGATAAATGGTGCTAAAAAAGGTGAGAGAGGAGTATTTTTTACAATAACTGAACCATTGTTCAAACTTACAAAAAATATGGAAGGATTTGACTTTTACGACAAAAAACTTATTGAAACAGGTATGGTAAATCTTATTGATTTAAGGATCATAAGTGAAAGATTGGGGCTTGATACAGAAAAATATACAGTAGAAGATGCTAGTGCTTTACTTGATATTCTAAGAGATATCGCTGATGAATTAAATGTCAAAAGACTAGTAATTGATTCAATAACAGCTCTTTGTTACAGACTTCAGACACCTGAAATGATAAGAGATTTCATCTTTAAATTAGGATCCTCTCTTGCTGCTATGAAGTGTACTACACTTCTTACATCAGAGGTTCCACCTAGAAAATTCCAATATTCGCAGTATGGAATTGAGGAGTTTATTTCAGATGGAATCATGTTTCTTGGTGATATTGAAAGAAAAGGAGATCTTATTAGAACTTTTCAACTAGTTAAAATGCGTGGTGCTTCACATAGCAGAACAAAATCAGCGATGAGTATTTCATCAAAAAACGGTGTTGAATTTGCACCTCTTTTAAAGTCTAGAGAGTGAAATATAAATGCCTAACGTTTTGATAGATGGTTTAAAAGAAAGAATATTAAATGCAATTAAAGTTAATCAGTCGGTTGGTATTTTACTTCCTGGTAGTAACTATGCTGATTTATCCCAGGCAGTCTTTGAACTAATAAAACAAGATTCAGATAGTGCATGGGTTTATGTTGGTGTTACTAAGCCTTTTTATACACTAGTTAAACAATACGGATTTTTGGATGAGCTTAATAACTTTAAATATATTGATTGTATATCAAGAGCTGCAGGGATTTCAAATGATAGTTCTAATTGTATTTTTCTTGAAAGCCCTTCACTTTTAGAAAAGTTAGGCCTTGAGATAATTAATGTTTTTAAAGATGTTGATAAAAACAGAAGAAAATACCTTTTGATTGATTCTTTAACTAATCTAATTATTTATAATGATCCTGAGTTAGTAACAGAGTTCTTTTATCATATTATAAACAGAACAAGGGCAAGAGATATTCATACTGTTTCAATTGCAATCGAAGAAGAAGGACTTGATAGTTATATAAATAGACTTGTATATTTGAACGATAAAATACTGAAAGTTAGGGATTCATTTATTTAGAATAGAAATATTTGATTTTAAAAGAGAGTAAAAATGCCGAAGAAAGATGAATTTGTTAAAACAGGTATTGAAAAACTTGACAAATTGCTTGAGGGAGGAACTCCTAAGGGTTACTCTGTTCTAATCTTAGGTTCACCTGGCAGCAGTATTGAAATTTTATGTAAACAAATGGCTAGTATGGGTAAAATATTATACGTAACAACTGAAGAGACTCAAGATGAATTAATTGAGACTATGGATAGGTTTGGCTGGAAAAATAAAGATTTAAAAATTATTGATATTGCCTCAATGTATTCTGAATCGATTCTTTCTGGAGAGCAAAAGAGAGTTAATGTTCATAAGCAGAGATCAAAAGTAAAATTAAAGGAACTTATTGAAATAGGTTCTTCCGGCCTTCCACCTATTGAAAAAGGCGGAGAAGATTTTTTAGCAATTCTTTCTGAAAGTTTTGAAAAATCAAAACTCGATAAAATTATAATTAACTCTCTTGATTTTTTCTTGAATCAATATTCTCAGGATGAGGTTATTCAGACCATTCAAGCAGCAAAAATTTCAAATATTAAAAACG
>CAZKQS010000178.1:0-3002 GCA_964554985.1 uncultured Thermoplasmatales archaeon
CCACCTCCCTGACTTGAGTGTATATGTCCACTAATTCATCTTCATCATAGCCTTCAAGCCGGTTGAGTGGCGTGCATCCTATGAAAGCCTGGCTGTAGACTGGGAAGCTGCTGTCCCCGTGCTCGCCCAAAACGTATGCGTGTACGTTGGCTGGGTCCACCTTGAAGTGTTCCCCCAGCATGCTCCTTAATCTTGCGCTGTCCAGTATGTTGCCTGAACCAAAAACTTGGTTGGAGTCTAGACTGGAATGCTTTATTGCCGCATACGTTAGGACGTCGACGGGGTTTGAGACTACCAGGTAGATTGCTTTTTTGTTTAGCCGGGAGATGTCTGGGATGAGTTCAGCCATCAAGTTCGTGTTCTTTTTCGCCAGGTCAAGCCGTGTTTCCCCAGGCTTCCGGGGTATGCCTGCAGTCAAAACTATCACGTCTGCGCCCTCCAGGTCTTTTAGGCCCCTTACTTTTTCCAAATCTAATTTCATTGTAACCAGAAATTTTACCATTAGATATTATAAGCCCATCTAAAAAAGATGCTACATCATTAGAATCGGTTGGATTATTTTTTGCCATTGCAATATTAATTTTAATTTTTGGAACAACTTTAGAAATATTTTTTTCTTCTAAATTTGAAAAAGCCTGTTTTAAATTTTCAATAATTTTACTATTTTCATCAGTTAGAATTTCATTTTTATCAGCAATAAAGAAACTTCCTTCTAACTTTTTATTTGAAAAACTAACACAAGTATGAAAATTTACTTTTTTTCCGTTCAGAATTTTTTCTGCAATTTTTTCTGCAATTTTTTCTGCAATTTCATTTAGATTATTGTTATTCATTTTTTCCGATTTACAGTATATCGATACCATTGGTTGAGAGATATTTAGAAAAAAAGCAATTCTAGATTGAGGGATTTTTTTTCTATAAAGGATCTTTACAACTCTTTCTTTTATTGCATTAAAATCATCTTTATTTGTTAAGAATACTTCCTCCACCATATTAACGGTTAATAGAGAATTATTAATTGTTTATAAAGATTGTGAAATAAAAAAATTACTAACAATTTAAATCAAATAAAAATAATACAAAAATTGTGTACACAATAAGAAAATTTCAACCAAAAGACATATTTTCAGTAATAAAACTTGCTTCAGAAACACTTACAGAAAAATATCATCCAACATTATTTTCATATTTCTATGAAACTTTTCCTAAAAGTTTTTTAATCGCAGAATTAGGACAGAAAGTAACGGGATTTTTAGTAGGAATAATTACTCAAGAAAAAAAGGCTAAAATCCTAATGATCTCAGTATCAGAATATCAGCAAAGAAAAAACATTGGAAGTGCACTTCTAAAAGAATTTGAACACACAATTCTTAAAGAAAATATAAAAGAAATAGAATTAGAAGTAAGAACAAGAAATAAAAAAGCAATTAGATTTTACCAAAAACACGATTATAAGATAGTCGATAAAATACTTGATTACTATCAGAACTCAGATAATGCATATATCATGAAAAAAATTATTCAATGGTAAGTTCTCTGATCAACTGTTTTTCTTTATCAGTCATAAATCGTTCAGCCATTGAGTTAAGACGACCAGAAACTTTTTCTAAGCCAGGGCAGTTATTGTTTGACATAAGAGTAGCTATGCCTCTACTTAGAGTAAAAACTGCAAGTTTATGCTCTCTTTTTGACTTGTATACTTGATAAGGTGTGACATTCAACTTAACATATGGCCTGAACTCTACACCGCCGTTGTGATCAACTATACTTTCCAAATGAGTTTTCAGTTGTAACAAAAACGTATGCAGTTGAATAAGTTCATCTTTTTGCATGTTATATATTCCCTCGATCCCAAAATACTAAAATTATAATAAGGCACATGGTTTTTATGATTTTCTGCTGAAAACTTATATATTAGTTCTTTATTCGGGTCTGAAAAATAAAAATAAAAAATGAAAAATAAAAAAATATTTTATTCAAGATCTTTTTTTGTATATACGTTAACTGACGACGGCATTTTTACAACATTACCCATCTTCATGCCAACTATTTCATTAACATTCTTACTATTAGCTATATCTAAAAGACGCTGGGTAATAATTCCATCAAAAACAACAGCTGTAATGTTATTGCTCTTTTTCAAAGTATCAGTTAGTTCACGCACTGGGATCTTTTTAATTTCTTTACCGTTTTTATCAAATAAAACTGCTTTTAATGAACCAGAAATACCTTTCAAAGTCTTGTTATATTTCTTTTGCTTATCAGATGTAATTTTTTTGGGTTTTCCTTCCTTTTTACTTTCATCTGATTTATTTGATTTTTGCTGAGGTTTTTCTTTTTTATGAGGTTTTTGTTTTTGTTGCTGTGGTTTGTTATTATTACCTTTTTTATCAAGTTTGATATCAAACATTTCAGCATATTGCTCTGCAGGTATCTTATTTTTTAGTGCCTTCATAATAAGTTTTTGAGGGATTTCTTCTACTTCACGAGTTTGAGGTGCACGTGCTACAAAATCAACATCTGCAGTCTGAAGAAGTTCTTTAAGTATTAATTCCCCACCTCTGTCACCATCAACAAAAGCAGTAGTTATTCTTTCCTTTGTAAGGTCTGTTACAGATTTAGGAATATTTGTTCCACCAACTGCAATAACATTTTTAATTCCATATTTTAAAAGATTTAGAACATCTCTTCTGCCTTCTACTAAAATTATCGCATCACTTTTATCTATATTTGGTCCAGCAGGACAATGATCAGGACCGTAATTAGTGATTTCTTCAATTTGAACTGCTTGACGAACGTTATCAGCAATGCTTTCTCCTTCTACTTTACCTTCTTTTATAACCTGGTTTAAAAGCTGTTTTGCTCGTTCAATCACCTTTTTTCTTCGTGAAACTCTAACATCTTCAACTTGATCAGCAGTAATTTTTGCCTTACATGGGCCTACTCTATGGAACCTTGAGCTCCGTCATATCCTGTTAATCCTTGGTATCCTGTAGGACCTT
>CAZKQS010000179.1:0-2989 GCA_964554985.1 uncultured Thermoplasmatales archaeon
CTTTGCACCATTTGAGTTATCATTTTTTCTGTATGTATAGTACCGATACTGTCTGCATTAGGATCATATAAATCGATATCTTCTGAAGCACGGTATTCATCAAATATAGACAGGTTAAGCGCGGTGCCTCCTACAAAAACTAAATCTAGTTGATATGCTTCCTCTAAAATGTAGGTCCAGTTTCTTTTTATCCATCCCCATTTATCAAAAACCGACATACATTACTATAAGATTAAACTATTTTTAATCTTTTCGATTTGTCTTTTGATGTTGTTTCCCGAGGATCAACTCTCAAATTTTGTCTGTTAAACACAGCATTTAAACAATGTTTTTTTAATCAAAAAACAGCCGATAAATCATAGATTAGCTCCGCCTATTATCTTAAGTAACTCTTATATTATGTCTTAGTTTTTAATTTTAATATGCTGTGTCTAAATTGTAATAAAATTTCTAAAGTTTTTTCCCCTTTGAAATCCAAACCCATTTAATGTTACCAAAAAAATTCCACATAGTCGCAAAACCAATTCCCACCAACATAGAAAAAATATAGAACAGCCCAAAATACTCTGTTAAAACAAAAAGACAAGCAAAATTTATCAGCATACCGATAGAGCGGGTTATATGATCTAACACGAGAGATTTTGTAAAACTCACATTTTTAGATTCAACTTTAAAAGTCCAACCCCGGTTAATAAAAAAATTCGTAAGCAAAGAACACTCTATTGCAATAACACCAGAATACAAATAAAATACACCCAGGTTAGTTAAAAAATATAAAACACCTAAATTGACACCAACACCAACAAGACCCACTAGACAAAACTTGAAAATCTGAACCGCTTTACCAGATATCCACAGTAGATGCCATAGATGAAAAATATATGAAAAAATCACAGACACCCCAAGTTTACTATCACCTTTCTTTCTCAAACCAAACTCAAAACCTACCTCTTCCACCCGGTTATAACTACCAACCACAAGAATCTCAAGAAGAATTTTATATCCTACAGGTTTCAAATCAACATTTTCAATAACACTTCTTTTAAACGCAAAAAAACCAGATTCCTTATCCTCTACATTTTTAAGTTTTCCAAAAAAAAGAGAAGCTAAACCTGAAGCTCCTTTAGACACAATTTTCCTACCTATGCCCCAATCTCCAAGGCTACCACCTTTAGCATATCTACTACCAATTGCAATATCCGCACCGTCTGATATAGCATTTAAAAGACCCGGTATTTTCTCAGGAGGATGCTGCAAATCAGCATCCATTACAAGCAATACATCACCAGTTGCAGCCTTAAAACCTTCTACACAAGCAGATGCCAACCCTTTCTCATTTTTACGTACAACAGCTCTTACAGCTTTATTTTCACTATACTCTTTAACAAATTCTTCTGTTCCATCCTGGGAGTTATCATCAACAACAATAACCTCACCCTTGATATCCTCTTTTTCAAACACTTTAAAAATACGTTTTAACAACTCTGGGAGATTTTCACGTTCTTTAAAAGTGGGAACTATAATTGAGAGTTTCATTTCAGATTCTCACCCCCATATACAAAAGTTTTATCATCCCACTGTTTAAACAATACAAGATCCTCCTTTATTTTATTCCATAAATTTACAGATTTAAGATTTGCGATATCATAACAGGTAAAAGAAACAACAGTATTATTTAAAAAAGTGTTAATCATCGAAGGTTTAAGCCATGTAACATTATCTTTAAGATAATACTCTGATACACGGGGATTAGTTGAATAAATAGTTACGTTTTTATCTGAAAAATTCTCTTCAATATAATCATTTGTAACCTCCCAGTCCACCTCATAGAAAGGACGTGCTACTAAAAAAACAAGGGAAATAATAAAAAAAACTCCAACTAACCTAATGCATCGTTTTTTGCTAAATTTTAAAGCAAAATACACAAAGATTGGTACAAAAAAAGGAATAAGATAATACTCATGATTAGGAAGCAAAAAGAAAAAAACTGCAAATATTAAAGCAAATAAAAACAATGTTTTTTCCTCAATATTCACAGGTCTTCTAAAAACAAACAAAAACACTAAAAAAAACAGTGTTAAAACTGCAATAGAAAGCAAAATAATTTGATATATAGGAGCGCTTGCATGCATATTTCCCAGACCAAACAAATTAGAAGAAGACGCAACACGCTCCCCAAAAAAAGAAGGACTGCTAAAAAACACATAAATAAACCAGATTGATGAAACAAAACCTGCTTCAAAAAAAGTAAAAAAAATCCTAAATATACCAACTTTTTTCTTATACATATAATAAAAAATTGCAATACCCACTAGTGCAAATGGAAATTTAGTTAAAATTGTTAAACCAAGAAAAAGTGCAGAAAAATGGAAAAACAAATCTTTTTTTTCTACACCTAAAACTGCAAAATAAAACGAAAGCGTCATAAGCAAAAGCGCAAACATTTCAATCTGCAGTTTTTTACTAAAAAGCATAACCAACGGAAAAAAAGCAAACATAGCAGAAGAGAGAAGAGCTGTCTTTTTATCCGCAAAAACTAAACCAATCTTGTACACTAAAAAAGCTGAGAGTATTGTACATAAAACCATAAATAATCTAAAAAAAATCAAATTTAAACTAATCTTAGACAAAGCTGTTAGAATATAGACAAATAAAGGAGGGTTATCAAAACCCCAGTCCAGATAACTTCCACCATTAGAGATATGTGTTACTCGCATCATATAATATGCTTCATTCCAAGAATGAAACACACCCAAGGGAAGCCATGTCCAGAATACATAAAATGTTAGAGCACATGCAAAAAGAAAAAATAATGGATTTTTTTTTATAAGATCAACGATAAACTCTTTTTTCATATTCTAAAAAACCTTTTTATGAATAGCTGTTACTGCTTTAGATAAAACTATAATAGGTTTAAAAAGTTTAATTAATAATCAAAAAAAATATTATAGTACTCTACTTTTAGATTTTATCTCACCGGATACAAGTG
>CAZKQS010000180.1:0-2987 GCA_964554985.1 uncultured Thermoplasmatales archaeon
TAAATCCCAAAGTGTGAAATCTATTACGTCATCACCTTTATGTTTAGTGTTATGAAATATTTTTTTGGAGTTTATATTTAAAAGTTTTGACAAAATTTTTATTGCAAATTTTTCTGCTTCAATTGTTTTTTCAAAATGATTTTGTTTTTTTATTATTTTCATAACTATTTTTAATATATAGTTCTCTCCCCCATTGTGTAAGTGCTTTATTTTTTTCTCAAGTAGTACCTGTCCCCTCTTACAAAATTCCCCGCAAATTATGCCCGAATTATTCCCGAATATCTTGCAAAATAAACTTTTCTAATTGTCCGTCGCTTTCAAATTCATAAGGTTTTTGGTTGGGATAGCCCATTTTCTTATACAAATGTGGACTAAAATGTATCCCTTGCTCACCGATATAGAATCCTCTGTTTACTATAGTGTTAACTCGTTTCATGCCTGCTTTATGTAGTGCATAGTCTTTACCAGCGTCTTGTGATGTTTGGGGTATCATTAGCCCGTTAGAGTGAAATAGGTGTTTGATTTTAGAAGCTGGTCGTTTTTGATAATCGCAATTTTTAACCAGTTCATAGTATTCTAAAAAATAGTCTCTAACCTTAAACCATTGCTCACTTGACCACATTTCAGCCCACCAATGAAGTGATATATAACCTACCTTATCTAGGTTCTGTTCAATATCACGTCTTGGGCACATTCGCTTAAAGTTTAAAGAAACACTAAATACATCGTTCTTTAAATACTGATCGGCTAGAATATTAACCAGTTTAATGTAATGTTTGCTTAAAATTACATCATCCTCTATTACTAAGAACCTGTCGTAGTGTTTAGACATAAACTCAACCGCTTCGAACTGATTGATGGCATTACCCACATTCATGTCATGGATGTGTTTAGTCTTATGCTTCAAAATAGACTTGTCAAATACATTCCTAACTTCATTTAATAACTTAGGATTTGATTTTAGATTGTGTGAAAACTTATTAACCGCACCGTCTTGAAACAGGTGATATTCTGCGTCCTCAGTTTGTAACTCCAGACTTTTGATTAGTTTCTTAAAATAGTGAGGTCGATTAAATGCGATTAGCGCAACGCCAGTCATAAATCTCCTTTGTAATATCTTTTCTCATTTGTACATGATCATCTTCCAAATACATCCCCACCCCTTTTTGACCCAAAGAGTAGGTCATTGAGGTATGATCTGCCCTTACAACCATGCTTTCATTAACCATTGATAAAATAATGTCTCCCTCACGGCCGTTGTTATAAGAGGGTAGATGTCTAATTTCATCCTCATACATTAACATTTTCCCCAATGCTTTAAATGATGCGAACATTGACCCGACTCCGATTAAAATATCTGTTTTTATCTCTTTAGTAGTTTTATCAGCCCAAATTAAAGGTGTTGAATAATTACCACCTGGTGTTATCTTGCCGCAGTGACCCAATACACCGTCAAACTCATAAGATAAATAATTCTCTATAGTTCTTGATCTAGGTGCTATGTCATCGTCTATAAAAAAATAATAATCAGAGGGGATAGTAAGTGCAAATGGATATCTCGCCCTATTACCCAAATTTACGTCTGATTTAACACTAACCCCTTGAATATCTAAATCAGGGTTATTACAAAGCACTATCAACTCATCTGGTGGACGTGTTCCATTTTTTAATATTTTAACAATTCTATTAACATTTTTAACTCGCTCTGGATAAAATGCTAGTAATACAGCCGTTACCTTAGATTGACTCATAAACTCCCTTAATGCCTTCAAATAATGAAATACGTTCCCTAGTTTTGTAATTATGTTTAAACTTACTCATATCTACAGCTCGCCTTGTTGGTCCGGTCGGTTTGTTTTTGTTGTAAACTACATTTGTTTTTTCTGTAATCCCCATTAAAATTTTAACCACATCGTTAACCTTAACCTCTTTACTTCCTGATATATTTACAGGTCCGCTGTAATCCTCAAAGAAAACCTCTAAAATCATCTCTACAGCGTCATCAATGTGTAAAAATGTCCTTGTCTGCTCTCCATCACCCCATACTTCTATTTCATCTTGTGTTTTAAACTTATAACATATTTGTGGAATGAATTTTGCTCGTTTGCCTTTATAATCCTGACCTACTCCGTAAATTGTATGCAATATGCCTACCCTTAAATCAAAATCTGAAAATTCTGATAATTTAGTTATAAATAATTTTTCAAACCCATACATTTGATCAGGCTCATAGGGTGAATCTAATAAACTTTCATCTAGTTCAATTCCCATATTCATTGCCGTTAAAGGATAGGCACATGCCGACGAAGGATAAAACATTCTCATATTGTGTTTCTGGCAATGTCTTATTATCCTAGCATCCATTAACATGTTTTCTAAAATTGGATTAAACTGCTCGCTGGTAAAAAACCCAACTCCACCCATATTTGCCGCAAAATGCATTAATCCATCTGCAATTGGTAACTCACAAGTTCTTAAATCTCCATCTACATTTATAACCTTATGTCCTAATTGCTTAAGACGTTTTGATATATTAGTTCCTATAAATCCTTTGTGTCCGGTAACTATTATTTCCATAGGCAACTCCTTAGATTAAAAGTTTCTAAATCTTGGTTTTTAGTTTTATGGGATTTTTGATAGACGCTGTCCATTTCTGCTTTATTATTTGTCCAATGTTCGTGTTTGACTACTGAATCTAAACACGGCACAAACTCGTGGCGTTTAATAGCGGTTTGGATAAACTCAGTATCGCAATAATTATGTAAGTATTCATACAAAACTGGGTAAGAATTATCAATCGTACCGCCGTATTTTTCAATGTAAGACCGTTTGACTAGATAGTGTGTAGCATGATCTCCCATTTGAACATGGATATTTAACATGTCGTTAGTACCAACTACGCTATATTCGTCCATTTTTTCCAAAGCAATTGAAGCCCAGTCTGGATAAAATTTCAAATCATCAGCCCCACAAAAGAAAAATTTGCC
>CAZKQS010000181.1:0-2971 GCA_964554985.1 uncultured Thermoplasmatales archaeon
TTTGATGATGGAAAACATGGAGTAGCATTCATCATTCAAAACAATACAGATCATAAAATGGCAGAAAACGCATTAAGGGAAACAGAACAGAAATTCAAAAAATTTTTAGAAAAAATAGATAAAAAATAATTTTTATGCTATTAACACAGTATTTGTCAATGCCTGAAGAAGGGTTATATTTACAAATAAAGTTAAAATAGCATTTGTGTTCAAATCAAAAATATCTGTCCACTCAAGTATTGCAAGAAGAATATAAGCAATAACCATTGTTGCAACAAATTGAACAACGATAATTAAAATTGAATCAAATAAATTTGAGTAGTTCTGATTTAATGCAACGACCCATACTGTTGCAAAAAAAGCAAGAAGTCCAATTGCTAACTGAGCTTTTAGTAACTCTTTCATATCAACCTGTGAGTGGTTTTTTGTTTATAAAATTTTTTGCAAACTATTTATTATATGTGTTTTTTTATCTTATCTTAAATGCCTAAAAAAAATAAAGAATTTAAATTTCAAAATTTGAAGATAAAGGTGTATCCTGAGGTATATGAGCCATCAGAAGATACTTTTCAACTTTTAGAAGCAATTGAGATTAAAGACGAAAAAAATCTTTTGGAGATTGGTACTGGTTGCGGGATTATATCCCTATTTTTTGCAAAGAAAGGAATAGATGTTATTTCAACTGATATAAATCCGTTTGCTTTGAAAAATACTCGTGAAAACCTAAAGATAAATAAAGACAAAATAAAAGGAACATTACAGGTTATAGAAAGTGATCTATTTGATTCAATTAATGAAAATCTACTTTTTGATATAGTTATTTTTAATCCTCCTTATCTTCCTACAAAAAAAGAAGATATATTCAAAGAAGATGAATGGCTTAATAAAGCAGTTAATGGTGGAAAAGATGGACTGAAATATACAGAAAAATTTATTTTAAATGTTGATAAATACCTAAAAAAAAATGGTGTTGCCTATTTTGTATTTAGCAGTTTTTCAAATAGAGAAAAATTAAATGATATTATTTATAAAAAAAATTTTTCATATGAAATTATTAACTCAATTAATTACGATAAAGAAAAAATAGATATCTATAGATTAGGAAAAAAATAAAAGATTTAGATAACTCTTTTTTTGTCAAACAAAACATCATCAATAAAATTTGAAACTGTTTTAATATCTGAATCAAGATACACTGCACCGATAAGTGCTTCCATAGCATTAGCAAGATTTGTAGGGTTTTCAAATCCATTCTGCATAGATTCACCTTTTCCAAGTTTCAAAAAAGCTCCAAGATTGATTTCTTTAGCTTTAGTATACAAAAAATTGTTATTTACAAAAAGTGATCTCCTACGTGTTAATTCACCTTCTGAAAAATACTTATTTGTATGATACAAATCTTCAGCTACAACAAAACCAAGGATACTGTCACCTAAAAACTCTAATCTTTCATTGTATTCAACAGGGGTTTTTGCTTCAAAAGCATATGTTTTATGTGTTAAAGCTGTTTCTAAAAGGTTTTTGTTTTTAAATTCGTATTTAATTTTTTTTTCGATTTCTTTGATGTCTGCTAAATCCATACAAGACATGAAATAAAGGATATAATATTAATATCTCACTGTTAATTTAAAGATATTTAAGTATTTCATCTTTGATTTTTTCATCATCAAAAATTTTTATAATTTCTTTTTTTTCTTTAAATGGTCTATTCAAAATAATTTTAGCAGCTCTTTTTTTACCAATCCCGGGAATTGCTGAAAGAGTCTTAATAGATGCATTATTTAGATCTAGTGGATATGGAATTCCAGTTACAGATCTATATCCGTATTCAACAATTTTTACATCTATAAAACGATTTAGTTCAAATTTTCCAGGTATTCCAACTAAAAGTGGGTAGCTACCGATTTGTCTTCCAAATGTAGTTTTACCGTCGTGTTTTTCTGTGTAAATATCTTTAAGGATTGTTTTTCTCGGAAGCATTTTCTCAAGAAGATTTTGTTCGATTTCTAGTTTTACTTTTCTTTTGAATTTTTTAAAATGGGTTTTATGTTTGTTTGCTATTTTATTTCCGATTTTTTCCATTTTACTATTTGGTATTGGAATGATTTGTCTAAGATTTATTCTTCTTACTAGTAAATCTTTTTCAACAATTTTTCTTAAAAAATTATAGTTTAAATCAAATGTTTTTTTTGTTTCGCCATCTAGGCCAAAAACAAAGTTTAGACCAGGCAGTAGTTCAGGCATACCGTTGTAACCTTTCTTTTTCCCTACTTTGTTTAATAATTTTATTGCATCCATTACTTCATTTTCATTTGCTTTTAGATTATTATTAGATATAACCTCTGGGTCAACACTTTCAACACCAAAAGCAGCTACATCTCCAGGTGTATGGTATTTAATTATTGTTTTTGCTATTTTTTCTGATTCATCTTGATATCTAGCAAGAATTCCTGGGTTTGCATTATCAATATGAAGGGTTTTAATATCGGGTGCAGCTTTTCGGATTTTACTTAATAATTCTTCTATTGCAGCAGGATTTGGTCTTGGAAATTCTTTTTTACCTGCTTTTTTTGCCATATATGAAAAAAAACAAGGCTGGTTTCCAAGCCTAAAACTTCTAATTCCATTTTTATAAAGGCTTTTAATTTCAGATACAATATCATCAACTGGTCGAAAGTCAGGTAAGCCTTTTTCTGGTTCACTACAAAATGAGCATCCTCCAACAATACTACGCGCACATCCTCTATATGTTTCAATTTCACAGATCAAGTAATCTGGATAGAATGGATGTTTTTTTACAATGCCTGCGCCGTTTTTAGCATACCTATTGATGCTGTGTGAGTTTTTTCTGAGTATATTTTCATCTATTTTTCCATCTAAAAAATTATAGATAAAAATTTCAGGATCGCCTTTTACTATGTAATTAAAAACTCGTTCGATTTCTATAGGTTTTTTTCCACCACCTGTGCTA
>CAZKQS010000182.1:0-2963 GCA_964554985.1 uncultured Thermoplasmatales archaeon
TGCTTCAAGATTAGTTGATAAAGACACTGGTGCAATATCGGGTAATGACCAACCTGCATCAATCATTGCTGTGTCATACCAAGAACAAACATCTTCCTTAGATGCATCGACTAAATATATATCATAAAGTCCATCTTCACCAAACATACCAGTTAAATCAGCTTCAACAACAGAGGGAAGATTTGCCTTTGAGGCTCCAGGATAAATTGGAAGTTTAGTTGAGCTTGCCAACTCACCATCATCAGATCCTCCACCATTATCTCCACCATCACCAGAGCTATCGCCACCTAGGAGACCTTCATCACTCAATGAAACTACATAAAAACCTAAACCTGCAACTAAAGCAATAACAACAACTAGGACTAACGCTTTTTTACCAGCTTTTTTGTATATTGGATATGCAAAGGCTAGTCCACCAGCAATTATCAATACTGCAATCAAAATACTAGTTATACCTTCAGACTCAGAGTCATCTTCACCAGAGTCTAATTGGCTACCATTAGGCACATTCTGATTATCATCATCTATGCTACCATCATCTGTTCCATCTTCCCCGTTATCATCTTCATAGTATCCTTCCGGTAGAACTAAAGGATAGTTATCCTCATTGGATCCACCACTGATAGGTCTATCTTCATCAACTACCCCATCTCCATTTGAGTCAGGATATTCAGGTGGTTGCCAATCTGACCAGTAATTACCAGTGTTTCCAGAGGACCAGTGATTTGTATACTTATCATATGCTTGAGTAACGCCTTTATCTACACCATTATTTATGAAATAGTTATTGTAGATCTGATTATTGTTTGATGATTGTCCTCCTTCAGGAGCATCCTGAGTGGCAAGACCATAAGACCAACATTCTTTAATGTCATTATTCTTAATCGTGTTATCATAAGAATGATAAAGATACACTCCCCCCTCACCATCATTGACTGTATTTCCATCAAGTACACATGAAGAAGAAAGATAAAGAGCATAAGCCGGTTTATAAGTACCAGAAACAACATTTCCGATTAGATTAGAATCAGAGACATTTTCAAGATAGAAACCATCACCTCCATCTTCGGCCTGATTATTCTCAGCAGTAATACCCGTACAGTCAGATATACGCATATTACCACCGTTATCATAGAAAACGTTATTTCTTGAAATACAGTTGGAGGCTTTTTCGAATACTACCCCGCCATTATTTTTCGTTAACTCGTTATTTTCTACTATACAATATCCACTTTGAAGGGTATGAATATAAATACCATTATGATAAAGACCTTCATCTGGATTTTGACCATTTTTAATTTCACAATTTCTTATTACAAAATGTTTAGTAGTATATGTAATATCAATACCATGCTCATAGGAGGCATCAATACTCCAATTTTCAATAATATAAGGATCCTCTTGAGTTCCAGCAGCATCTGGATTTGTCACACCATTTTCAGCATTGATATCTCCATCATGTTGTATTGCAATTGGATCATGAGAAGTTAAATTTGCAGAGTCCAAAGCCGAAACAGGCATTGAAATTAATATTCCCAAAAATACTGCTATACTTACTGCTAAAAATATATTTTTTACCTTGATACTAAACACCACCATCTAAACTAAATCATGGACAAATGTATTAAAACTTTCTGTTCTATAAAAAAATATTTTATGGCACAAAAGTAATTGAATTTGATTGATAACTGCCCCTTTTTCTCTAACAACTTTTTACAGAAACCAAATACAAAGCTAAAAATTGATTCCATAAATTCAGCAAAAAACAAGAAAATAATGTTTTCTAATACAACCAATTTTTTTACAAAATTTTAACAAAACATTAATTAACCCTCTTATTATCTGTATGCCGGCGTTTAAATAAAAAACCCTAAAAAATGATAACAAAAAAAAAGGTTATCCAGGGCAATTTTTATAAATAGTAAGTTTATACGCTATCAAAAAATTTAAGAAAGAAAAATGGCAAAGGTATATAAAAAAATCTATATACCTTAGATTAATTTGATTTAAAAAGGAGGTAAAAAATTTATGGCAGATAAACCCCATATGAACTTAGTAATTATTGGTCATGTCGATCATGGAAAATCAACACTTGTAGGTAGAATTCTACTTGAAACAGGTCAATTTCCAAAACATATGCTAGAGAAATATAAAGAAGAAGCAAAAGCAAAAGGAAAAGAAAGTTTTGCTCTTGCATGGATTTTCGATAACTTAAAAGAAGAAAGAGAGCGTGGAGTTACTATTGATGTAGCTCATAAACGTTTTGATACCGATAAATATTATATCACAATTATCGATGCTCCAGGTCACCGTGATTTTGCCCCAATTGTCGGACAATGCGCCCCAGCCAATGCGGTTGGTCGCGTCGCCATCGAGCGTCCAGTTGATGAATTTTGCCACGTCAAAATCCGTACCCTGCTCCGCGTTCATGCGCGCTGCGACGTAAGCGCCGAAAGGCATGAGAATTTCGTAAAAGCGGTTTTCCGGTTGGTTTTCCAGAACCGTCAGTGCGTTTTTGGCTCCTGCCAGATATTTTTCATCACCAAATTTTTGGTATGCAGCATACAAAATAAAAGCGTAGCCCGCCGCCGCATCTTCCTGCGGCACGATCCAGTTGGTCTCGGGCTTCATATTTTCAAAATCAAAATAGGAATAGCTGTAATTATCACCGAGAATAGAATCAGATTTGTAAAACTGATCGGCAACCGTGCGCATGATGTCATCGTAGCCCTCGTTCGGGTAGAAATTGCCAACCGCGTAGAACAGCACGTTGTTGTACACGTCGTACCACCAGTCGTTGCCGTAGCCGCCGCCGATGTGCCCCGCCGGATTCGTAAAGTTCATCACGATATTCCAGCCGGTATCTTTGTTGAAATAATTGCGCGCCATTTTGACGTAATTATTGCCATCCTGATCGCTTTTGTCAATGCCGACCAGCGTGGCACCGAGAATGGAGCCCAGCA
>CAZKQS010000183.1:0-2938 GCA_964554985.1 uncultured Thermoplasmatales archaeon
CAGACCAAGGCTCTTGAGATTTACCTTTCTTTTTGTTTTTACTCTCAACATCTTTTTGTGCTTCACTGAAAGCTTCAGCAGGAGTCACAGTTCCATCATCATTTGCATCACTATCTTCATTATTTGATGCATCACTAAAACCATTTGTAAAAACACCACCGCCTGTTGCATCAGCTGGCTCATCATCACACGAACCCATAATTGTCCTACCATTACCTTTAACTGAATCATCGTTGAAGTTACCAGCATAACATGATTCAATGACAACTGTTACATGACAGCATTTACCTTTTGTATCACAATCCTCATCAGGACATGCTGGAATTGAACCTAAAAGATTTGATAGATCACTTGGTTTCATAGTATCATGTGTTTTTCCACTGCTTGTTTTAAGAGTAACCCCACCACCGTGTTTAGCAGGTTTACCGTGACCAACAATATAGATCAATACATGGTCTCCGCATTGAACTTGATTTTTTAAATTATTAAATGCATTTTCAACGTCTTTTAATGAGTTAGAACCAGGGCCAAGACTAGCTACAGAACTATAACCCTGATCACTAAGTAGACTAGTCATTGTATCTACTGCCTCAGTTGCAGGGCTTAAGCCTTTTCCAATATGGCTGCTTGAATCACCGCCACTAATAATTATTGAATGATAATTTACTGTTGTTGTACATGGACCACTTGTAGGGCCCGGCGGTTTAGGACCAGATGGTTTTTTAGGATCTGGATCTCCCCCTCTTGGCGGATTCTTTGGATGTGGCGGCCATATTTCTTCTGGGTCTGGTATATCATCAGTTAAATAAACTATATAATCCTCTATTTCACCATAATCAAATTGTCCACTTCCATCCCAACCACCAACATTTGAAAAAGTGGTTTCATTAACTTTTGTTCGAGTTAGTGCTGCACGCATCCAAACTGGTGAGGAAACTATTGTTTTGTTACCCCATGAAAAAACTGGTGTTGTAATAGTCTGAGTCGTACCAGGTGTAACATTTATTTCATAATTTACTACAGTCCATTCAGATCCATATGCTCCTTTCATCCAGCTACCATTTTGATCAAAATCGATTAAAACGTTTATATAACGAGGAACATCAGGCGCATTACTACTAACTGAGACAGTGAAAGTCAACTGAGCATTTTTTGAATTGATATTTACATACAGTCCATCATCTTTATCTGAATCAACAAGATTTGGCACAAGATCAGGGTCATTTGGGTCATTAGCATCGATTTCTGCACTAACAGATAGGCCAAGGGTTTCCTGGCCAACTGTTAAAGTATGAGCTCCAGGGTATCCGACCCTACTGTTTGTAGTGTTATATAGAGTTGGAAATAAACCGCGTACGCCAAAATATGCATTTTGTGTGTCAGGTGCATCACCATAATCAGCACTAGGTGCACTAGAAATAGTAGTATCAGTTATTGGAACTGAACTATTTATAACTGGGTACATATTTTTAACTTTACCGCGGTCGCGACTATCTTTATCCCAAAGTGAATTATTGTTAATAAACGGAGGCCAATCCTCATTAATAATTTCATATTCTCCATCTTGAGCATTAATTATTACATATCTAACAGGATGCGAAAAAAATTGAAAGGGTGCATCATCGATAAATATAAACCAACTGTCCGTGTCAATAGAATAGTTTTTTCCACTATCTGAAGAAACTATATCTCCTTTGTTAAGCATATTACTTAACATAAAAGCAGAAACATGATCCATTGATTGACCAGGTTTTAAAATATTTTCCATCAAAATACTGTATGCCTCATCTTGATCGATTGTATTTTCTAATTCTTTATCATCTCTATCTTCTCCATCAGGTTCATCAATACATCCAGATAAAAAACTCGCTCCAATTAACAATATTAAAACTAATATCGATAACAATTTTTCCATATTAATCTCCTCAAATTTACAAAGGTAAGAATAAACATAAATAACTTAAATTTTGTTAAAAAATTCACGATAATATTCTTATAAATGTTAAATATTCGAATCTTCCTCGAAAAAACAATGAACTTCATGGAAAAAAATAATTCCTATATAGAATAAATAAATTAAATCCAAAAAATATATAAAAGACATCTTATTTTGGCGATATCGATATAATGGTCGGAAAAAACTGTAGATACTGCAATAATCAAAAAATCGCAAACAATAATCATGTAAAGAAAGTCAATGGAGAACTAAAAAGAGTTTGTCCAATCTGCTATGCAAGTCTATAAAAACAAAATAAGATTTTGAAAATATTTTTAATTTTTTTTTACACTTTTTCTAAACCATATCCTTTTTCCATAAGTTTTGTAAGAGTATCAACAAAACGAGCGAGAGGACCGCCATCTATTAAATCATGATCTACAGATAAAGTAAGGTATAGAATTTCTCGGGGAACAATCTTATCACCAACCACTCTTGGTTTTTTTGTAATGCCTCCAACTACAAAAAGAGTTGTTGCAGTACCACCCAGGGGAATAAGTGCTCCTTTGTATTTACCTTTCATACCAACTGCTGTTACTGCTGTTGTACCCATATGTTTTTTTTTAAAAAGTCCTTTTTTTCTAATAAAAAAAACCAAAAGTTTTTTTAAAAAAAGTGGTGCCTTTAAAGCAATTCGTTCAAACCGGGTAAGGTTTCTACCAAGGACTTGAGTTTCATCAGATACATTTTCTTTTTGAATAGTTCGTATCTCTTCTGTAATATCTGAAACTGTTTTTTCATTTGCTTTTCTAACAATATAAATCCTAGGCCTAGTTTCTTCTTTTGATTCTTTTTCAACAGGCACTGCTACATCTACATCATCAAAAACAACGATTTTATTTCTTCCAAGCCTATATGAATTCAAGGTTTTATGTTTACTCATTGAATCAGATATACATTTTATAACCCATGATGTAAAAGATATTTTTTCACCGGTTGTTT
>CAZKQS010000184.1:0-2929 GCA_964554985.1 uncultured Thermoplasmatales archaeon
AACAATTCTTCCAAAACAACTACTAGATGTATAATATTTATCATATGAATTTATTTTATCTAAGATCGGGATTATACCATTATCTACTTTATTTTCACTAATTGCTTTTTTTAGTTTTTCCATTGTACTTTCTTTGTTTATTAAAAAATCTCTTTCTTTAATCATATTTTCTCAACTTTTCTATTAACAATTATATCTCTAAGTTCTAGTTCTTTGAAAAAATACTCAGGTAAAATTATATTTTCACAAGTAAAAACACCTTTTTTAGTAATAATTTTTTTATTTATCATTTGAGCAATAATTGATACAGGATATGCAGTTGTCCTCATCATTGCAGTAATATTATTTTCTTCATCATAGTAATCGATTAATTGATAAGTTAGCTTAATTTTTTCACCGGATTTTTTCCCTTTGCTTAAAACCTTTAAAAGTATTACGTCTTTACCTTTAGAAGGAATATTTTCCTTAAGTAATTTTATAAGTAATTTTCTTGGAACAATTTTTTTACTATCTACTTTTATTTCTTTTTCTGAGCCTAGGCCGATGTCAAGAAGGGTTTTTATCATCTTAGAGTGCCCAGGATACCGGATAGTTTTATAATCAAGATATTTAACTATATATCTAAATGTATATGGGAGAGTGGAGCATCCGCCTGAAGTTAGAAACGCTTCCATTTTATTGAAAGGATAAGGGAAAATTATTTCTTCAACTTCAGTTAAAGACTCTTTTGCAATAATTTTTTTGTTATCAAGAACAAGTGCATCTTCAAGATATTCGTTAATTAAACCATTAGGTGAAAAAACAAGTTGATAATTAAAAGGTGGAACAGGTTTAAGAGGAATTCCACCAACACGGATTTTTACATAATCAACTTCATCAAAAAAATCGACGCAATCTCTAGTGATAATTGATACAAGACCTGGAGCAAGACCACAATCAGGAATAACTGTTAAATTATTTTTTTCTGCCTTTTCAGTTAATTTCAACTGTTTTTCAACAATATCATTATTTCCACCTAGATCAATAAAATGAGCATTAGTTTCAATAGCTGTTTTTGTTAAAAAATAATTATAATTATATGGAATTGCAGAAATTACAATATCATATTTTTTAAAAATTTCTTTTACTTTTCCTTTTTTATTTACATCTATAGGCTCATAATTGATTTTTTTATCTTTAAGAAGTTTTTTTGCTAAATCAAGATTTTTTTTATCCTTATCTGAAATTGCAATAGTATCAAAATCTGAAAAAACAGATAGATCATAAGCTACTGCTCTACCCATAAGCCCTGCGCCTATTACTAGAACTTTCATTGTTATCAAAACCAGTATTGGCTTATTTATGATAATTATTGCTATTTGAAAAATTTTCAAAAATGTTATAAATTAAGTTCCTATTTTAGCGCTCGTAAACAATAGGGAGGCTAATTCTTATGACAGTTGACTTATGGGATAAAAAATATGAAGCAATGCCAATTGATAAACTAAAAGAGTTACAACTTAAAAGATTAAAAGAGCTTGTAAAAAGAGTTTATACAAATAATAAATATTACAAAAATAAACTTGATAAAGCAGGTGTTAAACCACAAGATATCAAAAAACTATCTGATATTGAGAAAATACCACTTCTTACAAAAAACGATTTACGTGAATTTTATCCGTTTGGACTAGTATGTACTGAGATGGATGATATTGTTGAAGTCCATGCATCATCAGGAACAACCGGTAAACCAGTTGTAGGGCCATATACCAGAAATGATGTTGATTTATGGGGTGAAGTTATGGCCCGAGCCCTTTATGCAAATGGAATGCGTAAGGGAGACAGAATGCAGAATTCATATGGATATGGACTATTTACTGGTGCTCACGGATTTGAAAAAGGTGCACAAAAAATTGGAGCTATGGTTATAACAATTTCATCTGGAAACACTCAAAGACAGATCAAAGTTATGAAAGATTTTGGAAGTACGGTTCTAGCTGCTACTCCTAGTTATTCACTATATATGGCTGAAGTAGCTGAAGAAATGGGGCTAGACCCAAAAACTGATTTTAAACTAAAACTTGGAACATTTGGTGCTGAAGCATGGAGTGAAGAGATGAGGCACAATGTTGAAAAAAGATGGGGGATACATGCAGCTGAGCACTACGGCCTTACTGAAATAATTGGCCCAGGTGTTGTTTCAGAATGTGAAAATAAAAAACTCCATATTAATGCTGATCACTTTCTAACTGAAGTAATTGACCCAAAAACAGGTGAAACACTCGAACCTGGTGAAGAAGGTGAATTAGTTTTTACAACTCTAACTAAAGAAGCATTTCCAGCAATCAGATTTAGAACTAAAGACTTAGCAACTTTATATGAAGAAACTTGTGAATGCGGAAGAACTCTTCCTATACAATCACGTATAAAGGGAAGATCTGATGATATGATGAAAGTGAAAGGAGTAATTGTATTTCCAAGTCAAATCGAAGCAGGACTTATGCAAGTTGAAGGTGTGAGCGAATTCTATCAGATCGTTAAAACAAAGAAAGGCGATATTACCAATCTTTCTGTTGAAGTAGAACCTACTGATAAACGCTGGAAAGAAGGGCACTTGGATGATCTTGAGAAAAAAGCAGAAGACGAGATATATAGTATTCTAAACTTGCATGTACCAGTCAAAGCAATTGAACCAAAAACAATTCCAAGGAGTACTGGTAAAGCAAAAAGAGTAATCGAAAGATAAGGAGAAAACAATGATAGATATATTAAAAGATATATTACCATATATCTCTGGATTGTACACATTACCTTGGATAATCATTGGATTTATCGTTACAATAATAATTGCTAAATTTACTGGAAGAGAAAAAATAGATAAAATAATGAAAAAAGTAGGATTAATACTTCTATACTTCTTCGTACCAGTTTTATTATTTAGAATATTTCT
>CAZKQS010000185.1:0-2913 GCA_964554985.1 uncultured Thermoplasmatales archaeon
GAACATCCCATTTTAGCAATAAGTAAAGCCGTCCAGCTTCCAATACCACCAACACCTAATATATGTATTGGAAAGTTTAATTCTTCTGGTTTAATAATATCACTTTGTCTTGTAAATCTATTTGCCATAATATTTTGGATTAAATCCTATTCTACGATCAAATGGAGCATAATCGTCAATAACTTCATCTTTATCATCATGCCAACCCCATTTACTTTGTTTATTAAATTGTTTTGAATATTTATTTACAAAATATGTTTTTTCTTTTACTTTTTGCTCTATTTCTAACCTGCATTTCTTTTTTAATTCTTTATTTTCTTTACCTGCTTCAATTTTATTTAACTCATTCATAGCTTCTTTAATAATCTTTTTTAATTTCTTTTTTTCTTGTTCTAATTCTTTATTTGATTGCACCTTAACTTCTAAATCAAATGTGCAAAAACTTATTTTTTTGAAAGGAGATTGATCTTTAGGAAAAATATCTAATCGTGCTTTATATTCATTTTTCTTATTAGTAACAAGTGAAATAAGATAATTTTGTATACCTACATGATTTTCAATTGTTGTATCATCTGTAGTTGACCAAAAGACTGACATATCTGCATGACTGTGCCACCAAATATTCCAATCTTCTAGTGTTTCATTTTTTTTCATTAAATCGTTAAGAAATTTAGCTTGTGCTTCATCGTCTATAATTGTAGATGATGAACTTATTTCTTGTTTAAAAATGATAACATCTTTAACTATAATATCTTTATTTTTGTTAATTGTACTTTTTGCCATTCCAGAAACTTCTCCATCAACAAGTTCAGTATAATATTTTAGTTTAAGATGTGCTTGTGGTGTTAAAATTAGTTTCATAATTTTTTTGCGTCTTATTAATTAGGGTTATTTACTGGCGATAAACCAATTTTTATTCTTTGGGCATTAAATGAATCATTATCCCATTTTTGATAAGTTCTCCAGTATGTATGACTTAAATAATTAAAAACATCTTTTGGTTTTATTGTAACATCTTGTGCTAGATCAAATATTTTGGCATGAATATAAGGATCTCGATAATTTGGTTCTTTTAAGAAATTAATAATTAAGAAAATAAGTGGTGTATATTGGCCATTTTTTCTATAAGCATTTAATTCTTCTTTTACTTGTTCACCAAAACATATCATTCCACCATCTCTAATACAAGGATGAAAATAAGTTCCTTTATATAATTGTCTTTTGTAATTAATTATTTTAATAGCATTATTTACATTCATTGGAATAAATATTTTGTATGCACCTAAATTGAAATTTTTATAATAATTTGAGTCTGCTTTATTTCTATTATCACGATAAGTTAAATTATTTGTTGTTACAATAATAAATTTGATTTTAGTCGTAGGACTTTCTTCGACTAAAATATTTTTAATTAATTTATGTTTTTTTAGTCTATCATATTCTTTTTCAAAATTATTAATATTTATATCTTTTTTCCATTCTTTTTTGATTTTTTTAATATTTTCTTCGTGCATTATCATTTCTTTTTCATAATTTTGTATACTTCTGTATAATGTTTTTATTTCATTTCTCTTCCATTCTTTATTATTTTTTTCTCGATCAATTTTAAGCGGAGTTAAACTTTTTTCATAATAACTTTGATCTTTTAAGAGATGAATAAAATTTTCTTTCCTTTTATCATTACATTTATAACTAGAGATGATTTTAAATTGATTTGTTTCAAGATAATATCCTTTTCTTTCTTCTAATATTCCATCAAGATAATGGCAATCTTCAAATGATTCATTAAATTTTATTCCGTAAGCATCTTGTTCTTTATGAATTATAATTCCTTTTTTACCTTCGCCTTTTGGAAATTTTTTAGTAGTAATAATTTTGTCACCTAAATGTATAACAGCTTTTTTCATACTTTTTATTAATTAATAATTAGCATTCAACAGGAGCTATAAAGCCCCTGTTTGATTGCTAACTATCGTCCACCTTCTTTTTTTCCTGTAATCTGAAGAAGATCTCCGTCTTGTACTTCATCATTAAAATCTGCTTTTTCTCCATCTACCCAAACAGATTCTGAATCTCTAAGACCAATATCAGCTTCATCTAAAACATCTTCAACAGTAGAACCCTCTGGCAAAGTAAGATCGCAATCACGTTCAGTAGCTCTTCCTACTTTGACAGTTATTTTTTTTGATCTACTTTTTGTTGCTTTTTTCATAGACCTTGTATATTCTTAGCCAAGAATACGTTTTTAGTTTATTAGTTATATTAAACGACCTTTAATGTTTTAAGACATATATAAATGAAAGTTAAAGTTATTATTGTGATAAGTATTATCCCGCATAGAAAATAAATTAATTTTATCATATTCATAAGCACTAAATTAGTATGTAGTTGAAAAAGTTACTTTTTAATTTGATATTAAATAGAATTTTAGATTTTTTCAACTATTTGTTTACACTATTATTTATCTTTTAGTTTTGGTCCAAGAATAGTTAAAACTAATGTTAAACCATTTCTTTTTAAAAATTCACACGTTATTTCTTTTTCTTGCAATTGTTTAATAACTTGATAACCGTATTTGGAACTAAATACAAGTCTACGCAATTCATTAGTTGAATACATTTTACGACGATTTATTTGTTTTATTTTGTATAATGTATTTATAATATGTTTTGTTTCGCACAATTTATTATTTTTGATCATATTTATTGACAATTTTCTTGATTTAATTGTTCAGCAGTAGATGTTTCATTAATAATACTTTTAATGCATTTAAGATGAGCTCTACAGCTTTGCCTATATCCTTCAACAACAAATTGCTTTTCACCTTTTTTTATTTTGTTATTGCAAAGGACGCAAGTTCCTAATCCGTTTCCTTTGCTTGTATACATAATTAACATATGTTTGCGACCTTAG
>CAZKQS010000186.1:0-2899 GCA_964554985.1 uncultured Thermoplasmatales archaeon
GAATTACAACCGTTTATATAGAATTATTAGATAAACCAGAGGGATGGTTAGTTGGTCTGCCAAGTAAAGTTAAACTAGGCTCACCTCTACTTGAGCAAGATTCAAAGAAGAGAGTAACTTTAACTGTTGAACCTCCATATGGTTTCGGATATCACGATGACACTGCAGATATTAGAGTTAAATTTACGCCTATCTTCTATACCGAAGATAAAATAACTGAAGGCAATCCTACTATAGAACGTATAGGAATAAAAAGCAGAGGTTTTTCTTTGGTTGGTCTTGAAATATTTTTACCAATCTTAATACTGGTTGTAGTAGCGATTTATCTAATATACTATGTATACAAAAGATATCTGAGAAAATAAAATATTTGAATTTCTTTTATTTTCTATTTTTCTCTTCTCCTTTCTAAGCTTAATATAAAAAGAATAATGATTATACAATAAAATTTAAATAGTTATAATATTAATATTATATATAGAATTAAATACAAAGTTGGTGCTAAATGAAAAAAATTACTAAGAGTATTACAAAATATTCTGTTATGATAGTTATATTACTTGCTTTTTTTAGTATTTTTTCACATAATGTTTTTGCTGGTCCTCTTGATAAGGTATATGACTCTGAATATAACCTAATTGTTGATGCAGATGAAAAAGCAGCAAATAATCCTTTTTTACCTGTAGATATGATAGTTGAAATACCTGTTAAGTTAACACTTACTGTTGAAGGCAGATATGAAGAATTAATTGGCGAGTATTATAATCTAGGTGCTATTGTAGAAATAACAGTGAATAACACTCCTACATGGGCAGAAGCTACAATTACTCCTTCGATAACTATGATAGACATATCAGATGAACCAGTTGATAAAAATGTAACTGTTTTTGTTAAAGTGGACAAAGGAGCAATTCCCTTTAGGCAAGGAAATATAAATTTAAAAATAATTGTGAAGGGAGTTGGGGCTATAGATACTTTAATTGTTAATAAGAATATACCTTTTACACCAGGTTTTTTCCCTATGCTCAATATAAAACCTGATAGGAATACAGAAAAAATTTCTCCAATGGAAAATACAAAGTTTAAGATTGACATTGAAAATATGGGTAATGCAAAAACTAAAGTAAAATGCAAAATAGTTGATGTTCCTAAAGATTGGACAGTCAAAGTAACCTCAAATCTTATTCTTGGTACAGAGGCGTTAAGTCAAGAATTTAACGATACAATAGTTTTATCTGTAAAACCGTCTTATAATTTTGGATATCATAATGAAAGAGAAGTTATAGAATTAGAAATCACCCCTGTTTATTATGGTAATGACTCAGTTATGGGAGATGAATATGTATTATCTTTCGTTATCCAAAATGAGGGTTTTTCAACTCCGGGTTTCGAAGTTATTTCAATATTTTTTGCACTATTTATTGTTTTTGTCTTAATTTCTAGAAAATTTAAGTCGAGTAGATCCGAAATTAATATAAACGATAATGGGAGGGATGAAAACAAATGAAATATAAAATAATATCCTTTTGTATGATTATGGTTTTTTTAACTTCTATTTTGATTTCTCCTCAGACAATTGCAGTTGAAGAAGAGCAGTCAGCTGATTCTAACTCAGATAGATTAATTGATAGATTCTTTGAATCTTTTTTTGTATGGGCTCATCAAGGTCCAATAGCTTCAGGTTTATTGTTTCCACCACTGGCTACTTCATGGAAAGCACAGCGTTTTTCTGAACCTCCTATTTTTGAGATTATACCTAGTTCAGTGAATGTTAATTTTTTAAACAAAACTTCTTTAGAAGTTGGAATGGCGGATCCAACTAAAGAGGGTTTTAAAGATGATTACTCAATGCAACTTGTAGCAGAAAATGAATATTACACATTTGATCTTGAATTTCCAGAGGGAATTGATGAAGATGCATGGTTTTATTCTTTTTCTCCAGGTGTTTTATATCCAGAGCAAGGAAAAGAGATTAAATCAGTTTTAACAATCAAATCAACACAACCTGATTATAAACTCCCTCCAACAAACCTGGTTTTCAAAATAAATGTAACACGACATCTAGTTTATGGTAATTTGTTTTTTCCACCAAAAGATTCACAATTTAATCCTGCTCTATGGTTTTTAAGTGCAATAACTGCTGGTTTCTGGAGATATAGTGGAACCGAGGAAGTACAATGTGTTGAAATAGGGCTTATGGTTAGGGCAAATAGATTTCATTTAGCTAGCATTAAAACCTTTGATACTATGAGGCTTAAACCTAATGAGGTAGAAGTTATACCAATTGAAATTCAAAATTTAGGTTCACATGAGGATTCTTTTAATTTTAGAGTAAAAACTGATAAAAGCAGCGATCTAATGATTGCTTCTCCTTCCGCTGTGACACTAAAGTCTAATGAAATCAAAACTGTCTATATACCAGTTGCAACTCCAAGAATGTTAAATGATCCAGGTACCTTACATAACATAGAGGTTACTGCATATTCAATTTATGATGAAACTGCAACCTTTAATAACACGGCTCAAGTTATTACAAAAGGGATTTATGTATCAGAAGTTAATATTTTTTATTCTTTACCAATAATATTTTTGATAATTGCTATTGTGCTAGTTTTATACTATAATCGTAAAAAAACTCTTGAAAAATACTGTAAAAAACCTAGAAAACCTTGGGAAATAGCTGAGGAAAAAAAACACCTAGAGAAATTAAAAGAGAAAGACAAAGAAAAATATGAAAAAGAACTTGAAATGATGAGAGATGAATATGATTCTGCACTTTTATGGTATAAAAGTTACTCTAATTTTATTTTAGAAAAAGAACGAAAGAAAAGACAAAAAGTAAAGAAAAAACCTGAAATTAAAAAATCAAAAAAGAAGAAAGAAAAAAAGAAAGAAAAAC
>CAZKQS010000187.1:0-2878 GCA_964554985.1 uncultured Thermoplasmatales archaeon
GCTTAGTTTTACAGTTGACGTTTCTTGGCCCTCAGGTGTATCTTCCATAATTTTGTTTTCTTGAAAAAATGTATCCCACGTGTTGAATAATATCTCACTTTCAGCACCTGCTGCTGCAACATTTTTACTTATATACTCTGTGTTATCAATGTTACTTATGAAATAAAACTGTGGCTTGTTCTTCCAGCTTGTGCCAAAATTAAGGATTTTATCTAGAAGTCCTCTGTGTCGAATTCTTAAAACTTCTAAAACTAAACCCTGGTTTGTATATGGGCTTATTCTATTATCAATAATTATTTCTTCCTCTTTTTTTGTATCTTTTTTTACTTCATCCAAATCTAAAGATAAATATACTAAATATGTTAAAAGAAAAACTGATAGATTACCAGATTTTATATTAATTGAATTTTTATCTGATAGAAGAAAGCCTGCTTATATAAGCCAAAAAAAATATAAAGAGTATTTAGAAAAAGGTGCCAACATAAGAGCATTAAATATTAAATAAATTAAAATTATGGCGAATACAAGAAAAAAGATTTTAAAAGCTTGGAGAAATCTTCCATCAAATCTTGGAAAGAGTCGTATAAGATCTTCTTGGACAAATCTTCCAGCGAACATTAAACCGCATCAAGGTCGTGCTGAATCTTCTTTAAAAGGTGCGGCAGCAGATCAAAAAGCTGTTAATATGTTTATGGAAAAAATTCCAAGTAATATTCCTCCTATAGTTAGAAGCCGAGCTAGAACAAATATAAAATCAATGATTAATAAAGGAAATTATAAAGGTGCTAGAGAATATGTTAATAATATACAATCACCTTTAAAACCTTTAAGAAAATCAAAATAGAAAATTTATTAATATAACTGCTCAGATCGGTTACTGAGTTATCAAAAAATCGTGAATTTATGCCACAACCAAATGAAGAGGAAGTAAATAAAACTGCTGAAGGTAGCAGTGGAGAACCTTCCACTCCACAAAATCCTGAATCTTCGCCAGAAGTAAAACCGGAGTCAACTGATCAGGGAACAGAAGCAAATAGACCATCAGAATCTGATAGGTCAACGCAATCTGAACAACCTGAATCAAAGTCGACTAAAACAGTAGAAGAGCTTCAAACTCAAATTGACAACTTAAATGTTGCACTTAAACAAGAGCGTGATGCATCAAAAAATAAAGTTGATCAATCTAAAGTTCAGGAGCTTGAAAATCAATTAAAAGAATCTCAGGATACTATCGGAAAACTTAAAGGTGTTTTCGTTCCTGAAGAAGAAGAAGAAAAGCCCGAGCCCGAAGCTCTTACTAAAGAACAATTTGATGAACTTTGGGAAGAGAAATCAAAAGAGGCAGAACAAAAACGAGAAGAAGAAAAAAGATCTGAACTTATTCAAAAAGAAATTAAAGATCTTAGTCAAAAATGGGACGGTAAAGATGGTAAACCAAAATATGATGATAAAGAAGTCTTGGAATGGCAACAGAAAAATGATTTATTGTATCTTACGCCTAAGCAAGCTTTTCATGAAAAGTATCGAGATGAATTAATTGATTATGAAGTCAAGCAAAGACTTGCTGGTAAAAATCCAGTGCAGAATGTAGAACAACCTTCTGCCGGAGGAGGAGATCATATTCCTCCGGAAACAAAACCAAAAACAGAAAAAGAAACAAGAAATGCTGTTTTAGAAGCAATGAATCAGGCAGAAGCAGAAGTGTAGCTTAAGATTAACTACAGAAAAGATTTTGTTCTTTTCACACATATATGCAATCAACGACTAATTTAGCTGATGCTGCAATGAGAATATATGATAAAGTTGTCCATGATCAAGTGTTTACAAAAAATGTTTTATTTCAAAATGTTTTAAAGAATGTAGCACAAGAAGTTGGTGCAACTACTAAATATATTACTCTACATACAGACAGAAATGTAGGTTTTGCTGCTGGTGGTGAAACTGTTACTTTGCCTTATGCTGGTTATCAACAGTATGATAGGGCAAATGTATCAATGAAATATCAGTTTCAAACAGTTTCTGTTACAGATGTTTCTTTGCAAGCATCAAAAAGATCAAAAGAATATTTAGTTAATGTTCTTGAATCAGAATACAACGGTGCTAAAAATGATATGCAACGCCAATTAAGCCGTCAAGGTTATGGTACAGGTTATGGTGTAATTTGTCGTGTAAACGATGCTGCTCCTGATGCTACCTTAACTTTTGATACACCTATGGTTGGAAAATATCCTATGGATTATTTTTCAGTAGGTTCTGGTGTTTGTTTTTCAGATTCAGCTACTTCTGAATCTACAGCTGTATTCCAAACCGTTTCAGCTATTACTGGTAATTATACCATGACAATGAGCGGTGATCCTTCAGCATCTGATAATGATTATTGTTATCTTGCTCATATTAAATCTTCTGGTGTTCCAACTGTTTCTAATGCAACTTATGAAATGATGGGACTAAAAGGTTTAATTGACGATAGTACTAATCTTGATACATTAGAAGGTATAACTAGATCGTCAAATATTTGGTGGAAATCATATGTTGATTCTAATTCAAGTCAAAGATCATTAACTGAAGAGTTAATGCATGATACTTTCTTAGAAGCTAAGAAAAAAGGTGATCCAAAGTATATCCTTACTCATTTTGATGTATATAGTGCTTACGGCCAGCTTTTGAGCCCAGATAGGCGTTATACATCTGAAATGAAATTAAAAGGTGGATTTACTGGATGGTCTTTTAATGAAATTCCTGTTATCGCAGATTATGATTGTCCTTATGATGAAATGTATTTCATTGATCCTTCTTCTTTATCAGTAGAGGATTTGGCTCCAATGTCATTTTTGAAAGAAGATGGTGCTGTTTTAGATAGAAGTTCAACACAGCCAGT
>CAZKQS010000188.1:0-2863 GCA_964554985.1 uncultured Thermoplasmatales archaeon
TAGCTCATATAGAGTATTTATGGGGCAAGAAAGCTCATATGAAAATTAATAAGGATAATTAGATAATGGATCATAACAAAGGTATATAATGAAACTTGTATAGCTTTTCAAAGCAAAGAAAGTAGGAGGAGATTAAATTGCCGGAACTAAGTGGGAGTGCATTAGAAGTAGCTGAGAGCAGGTATCTTCAAAATGGCGAGACGTGGCAGGACAGATGTAAAACTATTGCTAGAGCAGTTGCTGCTGTTGAAAAAGATAGTAGTAAATATGAAGAAGAATTTGGTAGATTGATATACGATATGAATTTTATGCCGGGGGGTCGTATATTACGTAATGCAGGTAATCCACGTGGAAATTTATTTAATTGTTACAATATACCTATAAAGAATGATTCTATAGAAGCAATTGGGCAATTCTATAAAGAGATACTTATTGCATGGAAATACGGCGGTGGTATCGGAGTTAATATATCCGGTCTTAGACCTAAAGGAGCACCAATATTAGGAGTTGGTGGAGAAAATGGTTCTTCTGGACCAGTTAGTTTTCTAATAGCTTCTAATGCTATTGCCAAAACAGTAGAATCTGGCGGCTCACGCAGGGCAGCTGGATTTGCCATGATGAGAGCTGACCATCCAGATATAGAAGACTTTATTAATGCTAAATTAAAACATGGAGAACTTTCACATTATAATATATCAATAGGAGTTAATGAAGATTTTTTATCAGCAGTTGAACAAGATGATGAATGGGAATTAAAATTTGCTCAGAAAGTATATAGAACTATACCTGCAAGACAATTATGGGATAAGGTCATTTCAAACATGCTCCAATCGGCCGAACCGGGTATAATGAATATAGATAATCTTTTTAGTAATGCATCTTATTACTATGACAGAGTAACTTGTTGCAATGCGTGCCAACCATCTTGGGCTACTGTATTAACTCCTAGTGGAATAAGTACTATTGGAAGAATAAAAATAGGCGATATTATATGGAGTGAAGATGGTTGGGTAAAAGTAATTAATAAATTTGAAAATGGAATTAAAGATGTTTATAAATACAGAACTAATGCTGGAGTAGTTTATAGTACAGAAGATCATAGAATTGTATCTAATGGTAAAAAAGTAGAAGCTGATAAAGCAGAAAATATTGATTTACTTAGAGGACCGAAACAACAAAGACAAGAATTTGATTATCAAATTGTAATGGATGGAATAGTATTAGGTGACGGCTCTAAACATAAAGCATCTAATAATTTAGTATATTTACACATAGGAGATGATGATTATGATTATTTTAAATCTCCTATAAATGATTTTATTATTAAAAAAAGAGATGCATTTGGGGATACTGCTTATGAAATAGAAACTAATATTTTATGGAATGAGTTGCCAAAAACTTATCAAAGATCTGTACCAGACAGGTATAAATTTGGTGATTTTAATACAGTGAAATCTTTTTTATTAGGTATGTTTTCTGCAAATGGTACTGTCTTAGGGAAGCATAGAAGGGTTTCTTTAAAATCCTCATCACCAAAGATAGTTGAAGATGTACAAATGATGTTATCAGCTTTGGGAATAAAATCTTATATAACAAAGAATAAATCCAAAGTTATTAAATTTAGTAATGGTAAGTATAAATGTAGAAAAAGTAATGATATAAATATAACTAAAGATATTAATAAATTTTATGAGTTAATAGGATTCATACAGAAATACAAAATGGAAAGATTGGAGAAGCATATAATAGATGTAAATTCTAGGGATAAAGTAAACTTCGATATTTTTCAAAAAGAATATATATCTACTGAAGAGGTATATGATATAACAGTAGATGGTAGACACCACACCTATTGGTCCGGTGGTTGTAATATATCAAACTGCATCGAAGTACCTTTAGAGGACCACGGTTTATGCTTATTAGGTTCTATAGTACTACCAAATCATATTTCAAATATTAATACTAATTGGATTAAATTAAGCAACACTATTGAATTAGCTGTTAGATTTTTAGATAATATTATAGATATTAGTTCTTATATACTTGAACCAATTAAAATGAAAGCGCATAATTCACGAAGGATTGGTATAGGTATTACAGGTCTTGGGGAATACTTATTTGCTAAGAAATTAAGATATGGTTCTAAAAAAGCTATTAATGAAATAGAAAGATTAATGAAATTTATAAGAGATGAAGTATATAGTAATCTAATAAAATTATCTGTTGAGAAAGGCTCTTTTCCAAAGTTTGATCCTATTGCATATGGTAAAGCTGATTTCATAAGAACTTTACCACCATCACTAAGAATGGATATTAAAAAGTATGGAACTAGGTGCGTTACAGGTACAGCACTTGCACCTGCTGGTACGATCTCTCTTGTATGTAACACAACATCTGGTATTGAACCTTTGTTTATGAAAGGTTATAGAAGAAATGACAGAGTAAGCGAACGAATTTATATTCATCCACAATATAAAAAGATATTAGAGACAAGAGATGAAGTACCTGAATGGTTTGTAGACACAACTGATTTAACTCCAGAAGACCATTTAAATACACAAGTTGCTTGCCAAAAGTTTTTAGATGGATCTATTAGTAAAACAGTTAATTTGCCAAAGGGGTTTTCATCTAATAATTTAAGTGAATTAATGTTAGAATATATACACGATTTAAAAGGAGTAACTGTTTATGTAGACGGCAGTAGAGAAGGTCAAGTATTAAATTCTATTACTGAAGAAGAAGCTATTAATTATTTAAAAGAAGAGAAAGTTAGTAATTCAATTGATGAAGATTTAGTTACCTGCAAATCAGGAGCATGTGAGATATGAAAGTATTAAAATCTATATTATGCGGTGTAATAGTT
>CAZKQS010000189.1:0-2856 GCA_964554985.1 uncultured Thermoplasmatales archaeon
AAGGAAGGATATATAGGAAAACTGAGGATGGAAAGGAGTATTATAAATCAAATCCCATTAGTTATACTCTACAGCGGTTTTTTAATCATAAAACAGGTAAATTTAGATTAACAAAAGATGATGTGATAATTGCAAAAAGCGGTGGAAAAATTAGATCACTTGGCATTCTTTCTGAACCTTTAGAAAAAATCAAACCATTGGATGTAAAACCTAGAAATAAGACCTGATTTTTATATTGTTATTTTCTAAAAAAACCTAATATGAGAATTATTGCACATATTATTGAAAAAGGTAGAAAAATAAATCCAAATAGAACTGATTCCAATCCAACTAAATAAGCTGCAAATATCGATAGGATTAGTATGAATATTAACCAGTATTTAAAGATCTTTAGCATCTATTTTTTTGCTATACAAATATCTATTATAGTCTTTTTTGTTTTTTAAAATCTTAATTTTTAAAAATACGATTTTTAATAAGACTTAAATGTTGTTCTCTTTTCGTACTAAATGAGTAATTTTTTTAAAACTAGAAAAATATCGTTGAATAACGAATTAATTTACGCAAATATTAAATAATTACGAATTACATAGTAATTAGTAGTAACTTAAGGTAAGGGGGTAAAAAAATGAGAAAAATAGTTACAGCCATATTTATGGCGTTTTTAATGCTGCTTGTTCCAATTTCAACTGTTGCACATACAGAAAAAATATCTAAGATAGAAAATATAGATACTTTTAATGACGATCCGCCACCAGAGGTACATATCACCGAAAGCGAACTAGATTTATTAGAGCTATATATAGAGAGCAACTTTCAAGGTCTAGATAAAAAGGAAGCATATGCTTTGTTAAATAATGTTATAGATGAAAATTTAAAGGTAAATTTTATTGAGCTTTCAGATTCTTTAAAATCATACGGTTATGATCCTATACCTGATTCGAAATTAGATTCAGTTTCAACAAAAGATGAACTAAAACAATTAATACAGGACTATTGGGACTTTTCTAATTATTTATTCGAAGGTTTACTAAATAAAATAATTGATCTAATTAAAAACCGCTTAGGATGGTTGTATGAGCTTTATGATCAAGGGAGAGTTTTGTTTGTAGATGGTGTTGACTTAGCGGCAAACTTTGTTGATAGATTGCAGAATTTAAATATTGCAGTTCTATTTGTTCAAATTGTCAACGTATTAATTACGATTCCTTTGACCTATTTTTCAACTTCAATAAATAAACTTTTTAACAGAGATTTTGATGGATTTATTACATCTGTTGAAAATTTTACAACTGCATTTACTGATAACTTTATCCAACTTGTAGACAATGTTGCAGCAATTATAGATTCTTTAGGCCAAACTTTTCAGCCAATAGTAAATTATCTATATGATATTAGTGATTTTATTGAATGGATAGTAAATGATCAGCCGTGGGAAGATAGAATAGAAGTTACAGGTACTGTTACAATTATTGGAAAACCGGCAGATGATTTAGAGGTTGAATGCAAAGGTCAAAGAATTAATGTAGGTAGCGACGGTAAATTTAGTTTTTATATCGATCCAGATGCCGCATCAGATGATTCTTTTCCAAAAAATAGCTATTATGGAATGCATAACTGTCAAATAACAATCTATAAAAATGGCGAATTTTCAAAGCAAACTCCAAAGCTTTTATCCTATGTTTTTTCATCTGGAAAAATAAACTGGAATTTTAATATATTTAATGCAAAAGGTAAAACAAATGAATTCCCCTTGATAGAAATATTTGGAAATCTATTTGAAAAATTTCAAATATTTTTATCAAACTTTTTCTTTATAGAAGCATTGTTTTAAGAGGAGATGATTAAAATATATGCATATGTAGATGCATAAAAAATATTTATAATAGTACTACTTAATCTCCAACACTTAAAAAGATGGGATGAGAATATGAATAAATTTAACTTATTCTCAGTTAAATGTAAGATGTGCGGATTCAAGACAGAATTAAGTCCCGAGGAGTTAAACTCAAATCCTTTTTGTGAAAAATGCGGATCTACGAATTTAAAAATAGATAAAAAAACCCTTCATATGTTAAAAAAAGGTGGAAAATTTGTTACAGATATTGGTTTTTCAGTAGATGATGATATATTTGATGTTACACCTGTTAATGAAATGCATGAACAAAAAGAAGAACCTCTTTTAATTCTTAAAAAAGACGAGATCAAAATATCTGAAAATATAGATAATAATGATTTAAAACAACTTCTAGGTAAAATGAATGTTGTAAGAAACAAGATTTTAGATAGGATTGAAGTAGATAGAGAAGAACTAGTGAAAAAACTATTTTAGAAAAAATCTTTCTAATAATAATGATTTATCGCTCTTTTTAATATAAAAGGAATAAATAACAGTATGAAGAATCCTAGAGAAATATATTCAATAAATATAGATACATAATCTAAAAGAATAACTTTTTCAAGAATATAATCAATTAAGAAAAAAGCTGTAAAAATTAGTATTATTGAAAATAAGGCTACAACAACCCTTTTTTTTATATCAAAAAAATCAGTTGTATAATCAACAAATTTTTCCTCTAGGGGAATAAAAACTAACGCTGAAAAAAATATGCCGCCTAATTGACTAAATTCTTGAAATGAATCTGGAAATATATAGGCCATTGAATACCATAAAACAAAAGCAAAAAGACCAAAAAACGGAAGTTTCAAATGCATTGGAACATGTTTAAAACCACTGATCTTTGGTTTTATTAAAATAAAAATTTCAAGAACAATGAGCCCTATTATAATTCCACCAAAAACTTCTATAACATCATGTACGCCAATAATCAATCGAGAAAGTGATACAATTATAAT
>CAZKQS010000190.1:0-2825 GCA_964554985.1 uncultured Thermoplasmatales archaeon
GCGTTTAGCTCTTTTGCTTTTTTAATTGCTTTTAAAACATTGCCCGAATTTCCGCTCGTACTTATTCCTATGACAATATCTCCGCTTTTTACATATGCTTCAATTTGTCTTTCAAAAATGGTTTCATAACTGTAATCATTTGCAATCGCAGTCATTGTAGAAATATTTGCATTAAGAGCAAATGCAGGCAAAGGCGGTCTGTCAAATAAGTATCTGCCGGCAAATTCTGCGCTTAAATGAACTGCATCAGCAGCGCTTCCACCGTTACCAAATATGAAAAGCCGTTTTTCATCTTTAAAGGCTTTTATTATCAAATTTGAAATATTTGCAATTTGATTTGAATCTACTATTTTGATAACATCTATATGCTCAGCAATCCGTTTTTCAATTTTTTCTTTCATTTATCACATCTCCAAGTTTGCAAACCATTTCCTTCAAATATAAAATCAACTGACTCGGCACCTAATGACTCTAATTTTTCACTTACAATGTGTTTCTTATCAAAATCACAGATAAAAAACATAAACCCTCCACCGCCAGCACCAGATATCTTGCCGCCTACTGCACCGCTGTCTATTGCGGTCTTATATAATGAATCGATGTATTCATTGCTTATATTGCTGGTAAAATGTTTTTTGTTCTGCCAACTTTCGTCGAGTAATTTTGCTAATTTATCTATATTTCCTTTAAGCAAAGTTTTCCTCATTTCACCGGCGATTTCCTTGATGTTATCTAATGCCTGCATTGTGTCAACATTTTTTTTCTTGTAATTTGATCTTTGATTTTCAATTATATTTCCTGAGTTTCTTGTTTTTCCGGTATGAAGAAGTATCATGCGATAATGAAGCTCATTTAGAACATCTTTGCGTATGCGAAGCGGAGTGACTGTGACATCGTCTTTTTCAAACTCCATGAAATTAAATCCTCCAAAAGTTGCAGCGTACTGGTCTTGTTTTCCACCTATCATTGCTAGATTCTTTCTTTCCAATACATAAGCAAGATTCGCTGTTTCATATGAACTCATAGGAATTGAGAGCCAAGAGGAAACTGCACCTATTATAGATACGATAACTGTCGAGGAAGAACCAAGACCTGAACCTGGCGGCGCATCACAGTGTAAATATATATCACATCCTTGGTTTACATTAAAATGATTTAAGACTACTTTTACTAAATCTAAATTACCATCATATTCGAAAGTATCTTTTACCTTCCACTTATACATTTTTTTAAAATCAAGGGATTTTACTGTAATCTGATTATCTTCTCTAGGATATATCGTACAATACGCATACTTGCTTATAGTCGTATTTAAAATCGCACCTCCTTTTTCCTCAGGGTATGGACTTACATCTGTCCCCCCACCACCTAGACTGATTCGTAGTGGTGCTTTGCTCCTGTAGAATATTTTTTTCTCCATAAATCTTCATCCTTGATAATGATTATCTTTTCATAAAATTTATTACCAAATATTTTTCTTTAAACTAGCACTCCAAACACCTAATGCATATGTTGCATGAACAATGGGGATTAATAAAAGAGAATACCAAAATAATCTTTTGTTTTTATTATGTAAAGACAAATTAGCAGCCTCTGCTATAAGTAAACCAAGGTAAGAAAAACCTCCAATAAAAAAAAGCAAAACAAAAACATTTAACAGACCTGTGAACCAAAAAAAACCCAATCCGATTAATAGACCAATTATGGTGTATATCGGCCAAAGATATACATGACTAACAAAACCTTCTATTCCGTGCTTTTTAATAATAGCTACTTTTGCTTTTGCCCATTTAAAAATTTGGCGAGAAAAACTTCTGAAACTGTCTTTTCTATAATGAACAACTTTGACTCGGGGAGAATATAGCAATTTATAACCTGCTTTACGTATTCTGTGATTCAGCTCAAGATCTTGCCCTTTCACAAAAGTTTCATCAAAACCATCTGTCTCTTCTAACACTTTTTTACGAAGGCAAAGATTGCATGTTGGGATATGTCCAACACTTTTTTCTTCTTTGGAAAGCGAGTGTTGTGTGGAGGGATTTATTTTTCCCCCACGTGCAAGTGGAGAGCTCATAACTAAGCCGATACATTCTTCTTTTTTAGAACTGTCTTTTGGCAGTAGGTCCGGTCCTCCAACACCAGCAACTTTCTCGTCATATTTGTCAAAAATTATTCTAATATTTGAAATCCAGTCTTTTGCAGGTATTGCATCTCCGTCTATGAATACAATATATTTTCCTTTTGCTTTTTTAATTCCAAGGTTTCTTCCTGCAGCAGCATTTATTTTTTCGTTTTTTAGAAGAGTGAATTTGTATTTTTTTTGAAGATTTTTTAAAATTTTGTATGTATCATCTGTACTCATCCCATCTATTACTATTACTTCAAAAGTGTCTTTTGTGTCTTGAGAAAAAATTCCTTCTAAGCATTTTTTTATGTATTTTTCTTCGTTTCTAACTGCTATTATTACGGAAAATAGCATTTGTTATCACTTTGTATCCTTTTCAAGGATGAACTCGTTTGCTTTTTTGTAGTCTTCTAGTGTTCCAACGTCTATGTGTGTTCCCTGGATTTTGCTGAATAATACTTTTTTGTCTTCTTCTATGAGTATTTTTATGGAGTCTGTTAGTTGATATTCGTCTTTTACACCAGGTTTTGTTTTCTTTATTGCATTGAAAATTTCTGGTTCGAATATGTATATTCCCATGCACCCCAGGTTGCTTGGTGCTTTTTCTTTTGAGGGTTTTTCTACAATATCTGTTATTTCATTGTTTTCTCCTGGTTTGATTATCCCGTGTCTTGTCGGGTCATCTATTTCAGCAACTCCA
>CAZKQS010000191.1:0-2815 GCA_964554985.1 uncultured Thermoplasmatales archaeon
AATAAACAAAAACATAAAAAATTTTTTAAAAAAATTAAAAATTAAAAATTAATTTTTTGAATATGATTTTTAAGAGCTATCTTTGATATTTTCAGAATGAGCTGATTTTATATCTTTTTCTGATTCTAAATCAATCTTAGCTGAAACCTCAGGTGGTTTTAAAGCTCTAAGTTTTTTAAGTAGTTCTTTTTTGGCTTTACCTTCCACAAGAGCACAATCAATTACCTCTGGAAGAGTAGAAACAGGTATCACTTCAACATCATTTTTGTATTTGTCTTCAATTAATACATCGCTTAAATTTGCTTTTGGGACCATTACCTTCTTTATCCCTGCTTCAGCTGCTGCTTCAACCTTAGCAGTAGCCCCACCAATTGGAAGAACTGTACCTCTAATACTCAATGAACCAGTCATAGCTACATCTTGTCTGACCGATACATTTTCCATTGCTGAAATTACAGCAGTTGTAACAGCAATACTTGCTGAATCACCTTCAAGGCCCTCGTAAGTACCTATAAACTGAATATGAATGTCATGATTAGAGATATCTCGACCCATATATTTTTTAATTATTGCTGAGATATTTAGAACTGATTCTTTAGCAATCTCACCTAGTTTACCGGTAGCTATAACCTTTCCTTCTTTTTCAGAACCAGATGGTGTAACATCAGCAACAATAGGTAAAACTAGACCAGAAAACTCACTCATTGATGCATCAGCTGAGTGAACTGCAAGCCCATTTACAACTCCCACTTCAGAACCTTTAATGTTAAAGGATCTATATTGCTGACGTCTTTCTATTGCTTTATCTACAACTTGCTGCTCTAAAGATTTAGCAATCTTTTTTGCTTCAAGAACTTCTTCAACTTTAACAATTTTTTTACCTTTTTCAAATGCTATGTCGCCTGCAGCACGAATAAGACCACCAAGTTCACGAAGACGTAAGGAAAGCTTTCCTTTTCTTCCTGCACGCCTCTGTGCTTCATGTATTATTTCACCTACTGCAGCTCTATCAAAATGAGCTATTTTTTTATCCTTTTGGATTTCTTGGGCGACAAAACGAATTAGTTTCTTACGATTTTCTCCGTTATCATCCATTGAACTATTCAAATAAACCTCATATCCATAACCTCTAATACGAGATCGTAAAGCTGGATGCATTCCTTTTAATGCATCAAGGTTACCAGCTGATACAAGTATAAAGTCACATGAAACAGGCTCAGTTTTAACCATTGCACCAAAGCTTCTTTCAGATTGACCAGTTATTTGAAATTTTCTCTCCTGGATAGCTGTCAATAAATGTTGCTGAGATGGAAGGCTAAGAGTGTTTATTTCATCTATATATAAAACACCTTTATGTGCCCTATGAATTGCTCCTGCTTCAACTAACTGATGAGGAGGTGTTTCTAGACCTGCTGATTGAAAAGGGTCATGTCTGACATCACCAAGAAGTGCACCTGAATGAGCTGCTGTTGCATCAATAAAAGGCGGCGAGTCCTCTTTATCATGAGCCACAAGTATCTTTGGAACGTTATGTAAAGTATTCCTCTGCATCAATGCACCACGGGAAAAAATCAAGAATAAAAAAACAGCACCAATTATTCCAAATAAAATATATTCAAAATGAAATGTCGGGTTAGGATTATCTCCAAAAAACTCCCATGCTGCTGCAACCATTGATAAACCTACAATAATAAAAGCAAACCAAGCAATAAATGTACTTTGTTGTTCTTTTTTCTTTTTTGCTTCAGCTCTTTGGGTTTTAACTATATTTTTACCTTTACCACCTGGTACAACTCTAATATGCGGTGTATTTGAGTCTTCATTATTTGGATAAGCAATTATATCTTCAAGTTCCTCTTTTGGAAGAAAAGCAGTCATAGCTCTAGCAACCATGGATTTTCCAGTACCTGGATCACCAATAAGCATAACATGTCTTTTTTGCTCAGCTGCTTTTCTAACAATGTCAACAGCTTTATCTTGTCCAATAACTTGATCGAGCAACAAGTCTGGAACTTTGATATCTTTAGTTGTTTTAAAATCCTGTTTTTTGATCCATTCATCAACAGGTACCATTTCAATTTTTTTATTTTTACTTGAATCATCTCTCTTTGTATCTTTTTTATTTTCTTTAATCAATTGATCCACCTTATCTCCAATAGAATCTTCAGACACATTAACACTCTATAAATTTTTTTTCGCAGTTTTGTATATATGGGTGTTATTTCAAGTTTTCTTAAAAAAAGTTAATTTTGGCAAAGTTTAAATATTTTTCATAAATTCAATTTATTAAATACATGGAGGAGGAAAGAACGCAAAATAAAAACCCAAATGAGGAGATAATGATAAAAGTTGTAGGTAATTCTTTTATCATTGGAATTGTAATAACGCTACTTATTGGAATATATCAAGGTTATTCAATCGAACAAGGTCCAAATTTTATTGAAAATGAACCACTCGGTGGATTGATAGCATGGATTCTTGCAATAATCGGATTGGTAATAGGTCTATTAGCAGTAGCAGGCAGAGGGACAATTACCCGAGAAGAAACACCAGGTTATTTGATGGCTGGAATTGCATTAATTGTTATGTATGCTGCCTTTCAGGGTGAATCCATTTCATCAATTGGCCCATGGCTTGGTTCAATGTTACATGGAATCTCTGAATCACTTGCAATATTTGTTGCACCAACAATAATAATACTTGCAATAAAAAACATATATGATATGGGTAAAGATGTCTAAAGATCTTATAACCCTCTTTTTATTTTAAAAAGTACCAAAATACAAGAAAAATAATTCCAATTATCATAAAAGCA
>CAZKQS010000192.1:0-2807 GCA_964554985.1 uncultured Thermoplasmatales archaeon
ATCTGCCCTTACTTCTTTTATTATTTCATCAATTGAGTCTATTCCAAGCATTCTTAGAATAAGCGGCCTTCTCTCACTAGCATTCATTGATGAAAGCGTGTTTAATTCTTTTTGACGGGCAAATATACTAGTGAAAAACGATTTAAAATCCATTCCTAGTTTTTTTTGTATAAAACGTGTAACACTTTCTGCACTTGTTGCTGCTACTTTTCCATTGACTGTTGCTGTTGCTTGAGAAGAAAGATTTTTTCCTTTCATCTCTCTAACGACTCTAATTTTTTCTTCTTCAAAAATAAATTCAATTTCAACTCTACAGGGATCGCTATTTTCGGTTCCTTGTCTTTTTATTTCCTCAGATGAGGTTCTTGCAGCAACTGGCCCATATAAAACCCAGGCTATTGCTTCAAATATAGTTGATTTTCCTACTCCATTAAGTCCAACTACACCAGTTACTCCATCTGGAAAATCTATTGTTGCATTTTTGAATTTTCTAAAGTTTTTAAGAGTCAATGTTTTTAGTAGCATTATTTACCTTCATTTTTTGCTTCTATTTTTTCTATGTATCCTACTCCCATATCAATGAGTAATTCTTTTTCATCTATCTCTTTACTGCCAACAAAATTTCTAAATTCATTTACAAGTGCATCTATTTTTGAACTACTGTAACCTTCTTTTTTGTTTTCTTTGTCTTTGACATTTACTTTTAGTTCATAGTGTAGGGCACTACTGAACTCTTTTTTTATCTCATTGAAATCAAGGTTTCTATATAGATTCGGTGAGATATCGTCAAGCGTGATTCTCACAGTTTTTTCCTTTGGGTCTATCTTTTTTATTTCTTTTTTTATCTTTTTCATTATTTGATCGATTTTAAGTTCTGAGCATTTGATTGGTTCTGAATCTATCATTTCGCGGGTTTCTATTTCTACAAATTCAGTTTTTAAACCTTTTTTTGATAAATCAAGTTTTATAAATCCTTTGTTTTCATTTGCCTCAGTAAAGGTCAATTTTTCAATTGATCCGCTGTAAAAAGCGTTTTTTGCAAGTTTTGAATATTTATGGTAATGACCTAGAGCAATATAATCAAAATCCCGAGATAGTATCCTTGCTGGAATGATTAGTTCATTAAACTCGTTCATTGTGAATTCTTGGACTCCAGTAACTGAACCATGTGAAACAAATATATTAAAATCAGAGTTTTTATTAGGTTTTAGTTTTTTAAGTTCTTTTTCAAAATCTTGTTTTGAGTTATTCTGAGGTATTGCATGTATTGTTATTTCTTCTCCATTTATCTTTAAATCAATTTTTTCATATTTTTCTTTGTATACTGGATAAATGTTTTTAATATGGTCAAAAATACTAAAAATATGGCCTGTTTCTTTTAGCTTGGGATGCTCATGGTTTCCAGATATGATTATTACAGGAATATTATTTTCAGATAGTTTTACGAATTGTTTTAAAGTAAAAGTAATCGCACGGTTATTTGGTCTTACTGAGTCAAATAGATCACCAGCATGTATTATTAGATCAGGTTTTTCTTTTATTGCGTAATCTACAAATTTTTTAAATGAATTATATACATCTAGTTCTCTTTGATTTATTCCTTCCTCATTTGCTTTTCTATATGCGGCATATCCAAGGTGTGTATCAGAAACATGTAGAATATTCATAACAATTTTTCCCTATTTTATTTTTTTACGCAAAAGTTTCATTTGAGCAATATCGCAGACTAAAGTTTCAGCATCAAGAGTTGGTGCTAAGGGCGGTGCATAAGCTGTCTCAAGTTTTCTAAATGTATCTATATCTAAATCTCCTAGTATTGCTGAAGCAAAAGTGTTTATTCTTTTAGATGCCTTATCGCCTACGGCTTGAGCGTTTAGAATTTTTCCTGAAACCATATCTGCAGTAACCTTGATTGATATTTTTTTCCCACCTGGAAAGTATTCAGGTAATGATTCACCGTTATATTTTGAACTAATGATTTTATTTTCATCAAGAAAGCAAGATGATGCACCAACCGCAGCTACTTCCATATCAAAAAAATCTGAGGTACAGGTTTGAAGGAAACCTTTGAATAGATTATATTCTCCACCGGCTACATTTATCCCTGCTGAAATTGCTTGTCGTACAACGATACTTCCTAAGCCTACACATATTGGTTTTCCTGTAACATAATCATAATATTCAGTGCAGTCCCCTACAGCATATACATTTTCTATATTTGTCTTTGATTTTTTGTCAACAATTAATCCACCAGTATCACCAATCTTACAACCGATGCTTTTAGCCAGATCAGTATTTGGGCTTGTACCTGTTGATATTATCAATAGATCTGTATCAATTTCTTTTTCTTCACTATTTTCCTTGTTTTTTATTGTAACTGATTTGATCTTATTTTCTTTAGTTTTAATTTCAGATGCTAGATGATTAGTATAAATATCTACATTTTCAGGAATTTTTTTTAAAACCATTTTTGCTACATCTTTATCAAAAATATTTGCAAGGATATTTGGTAGTGCTTCAACAATTGTAACTTTCATATCTTTTTTGTATAGATTATCAGCCATCTCCAGGCCTATAAAACCAGCCCCAACAACTGTTGCTTTACTATTTTTTTTAACAAGTTTTTTAATTTTTTTTGCATCATCAATTGTTCTTACAACATGTACGCCCGAAACAAAATTATCATCTTTTGTGATATTTTTTATAGGTGGAACAAATGGTTTTGCACCTGTACAGATAATTAAAGAATCATATTCTTTTTTAATTTCTCCTTCTTTGTTTTCTGCAATTACTAGTTTTTTTTCTTT
>CAZKQS010000193.1:0-2768 GCA_964554985.1 uncultured Thermoplasmatales archaeon
ACATGCTCCGGAATATTCAAACAATGGTCTGACAAATTGAATACCATTCATAACTTTGCGGTTAAATAGTGCAGGATCCGTGTCAGGGATATTTAGAAAAAATTCATTATTTTTCTTTTCCTTATTCATACAGTCTTTGCATATTCCCTTGAAATATCCATGTACTTCATCTATACGATAACCTTCACTTTTGATCTTGTCAATATTTGGACATTTTATATTAATATCAACTATCTTGCCGCATTTTTTACAATAGAAATGATGGTGCATTTCATGATTGAAATCATATCTATGTTCGGATCCGCAGATGGAAAGAGTTTGGATAAGCCCATGTTCTCTGAGCGTATCCAAAGAATTGTATACTGTTGTTTTTGAAAGAGATGGGATGCTCTCTTTAAGGTTTGAATATATTTCATCTGCGGTGGGATGGGTTCGGTGAGAATCTAGATATTTTAATATCCTTATTCTTTGTGGGGTCACTTTTAGATTGTTTTCCTTAAGTATTTTTACATATCTATCCAAATGCTCACCTTGTGTAATGGTTACTAGATTGTAATCATTACAATTTAACATACATTACAGTTTAGTATTTAAACTTTTTGGATATAGTATATATAGAACTAGAGAAAAATAAGATTAAATTTTAACAGGAGCTATGTTCTATTGCATCATTTGGACAAGCATTAACACATGCACAGCACTCAATACATTCTCCTACATTTTTACATACTGCTTTATTACTCTTTAATTCAAAAATATCAACTGGACATGCGGTAACACACTCCCCAGCACCAGTACACTTATCATAGTCTACAATAATTTTTATTCCTTCTTCTTCAAATTCTTTTTTCATTAATTTTCCTCCGCCCGAACGTAATATACAAATTTGATAATATGTTTTAAGAGTTTCGCTTTTATATTCCAAGTTGTTCTTTTGCTAGTTCTTTAAGTTCAACTTTTCTAATTTTACCACTTGCAGTCAGTGGAAAATCCTCTGTGAATAATATGTATTTTGGAACCTTGAATCTAGCAATTCCTTCTTTACAAAAAGATTTAATCTCCTCTACGGATGAATTTGCATCATTATTTAACTGAATAAAAGCACAAACCTCTTCACCATATTTCTCACTAGGTACACCAACTACTGCAACATCCTTTATTTTATCATTAGTATAAAGATATTCTTCAATTTCTCTAGGATAAACATTTTCTCCACCACGAATAATCATATCGTCAATTCTACCAAGTATACTAAAATAACCCTCTTCGTCTTTTATTGCAAGATCTTTTGTATGAAGCCATCCATTTTTTATGGTTTCCTCAGTTTGTTTTGGCATCTTATAATAGCCTTTCATTATGCCATATCCTCTTGCAACTAGCTCACCAGGTTCATTAGCGGGAAGTTCATCCCCAGTTTCAGGAGAAATAATTTTTACATCTATTTCTGGAAGAGTTTTTCCAACTGTTTCAACACGTTTAGCTACAGGATCATTTCTTCGGGTCTGGGTTAAAACAGGTGATGCTTCAGTAAGACCATAACAAATTGTTATTTCTTCCATATGCATCTTGCTCATGACATTTACCATAACTTCTATAGGGCAAGAAGATCCTGCCATGATACCAGTTCTAAGTGAAGATAAATCATATTTTTCAAAATCCGGATGTTTAAGTTCAGAGATAAACATAGTTGGAACGCCCTGTAATGCAGTACATTTTTCTTTTTGAACTGATTCAAGAACATCTTTTGGGTTGAAAATCTCTATTGGAACCATTGCTGAACCATGACAGACACAATTTAGAGTTGAAAGAACACAACCAAAACAGTGGAAAAAAGGTACAGGTATACACATTCTATCATTTTCATTCATACCCATAGTCTCACCGACATAAAAAGCATTATTAACAATGTTATAGTGAGTAAGCATAACACCTTTAGGAAAACCAGTGGTGCCTGAGGTATATTGCATATTTATCACATCTTTTGAATCCAAAGAATTTTGACGATCTTTGAGTTCCCCATCTGATACGTTCTCATTTAAATCTATTACTTCTTCAAAATTGAACATTCCCTCAGGTGTATCTTTACCTATAAATACGATATTTTTTAGATAAGGTAATTTTTTAGAGTTTAGTTTTCCTGGCTCAGTATCTTTTAATTCTGGTAAGACCTTATAAACCATATCAACATAATTTACATCTTTAAAACCTCCAACCAAAAATAGGCTTGTTGAGTCAGATTGTTCTAAAAGATATTTGAGTTCGTGTGATTTATAGTATGTATTAACAGTTACAAGAACAGCACCAATTTTTGCCGAAGCAAATTGAAGTAAAACCCATTCAGGAACATTATATGCCCATGCTGCTATGTGATCTCCCTTTTTAATTCCAAGAGCCATAAGTCCTTTAGCAATTTCATCACATTTTTCTTTGAATTCTCTATAATTCATTTTTAGGTTTTTATTAACATAAACTAATGCATCATTTCTAGGATATTTTGATGCAACATCATCCAACATATCGCCGATTGTCTTATCTAACATCGTCCTTCCCCATAAATTTCAATTTTCATAATTCAAAATTGACTCAAGTTCTAATCAGAGTCGTCAGATGACGAATAATAGATATCGATATAAAATTTACTAAAATATTTCAAGTTGACAAAATTTAAACATTAAAAGTCAATATCACAAAAGCTATGAAATATGTATCTGGAAAAATTCTAACAAAAAAAAAATTCGAAGAAGGATACATAGGCTTTGAAAGAAACG
>CAZKQS010000194.1:0-2759 GCA_964554985.1 uncultured Thermoplasmatales archaeon
TAAAAAAAACAGATGAAAGGATTAAAACTGCAGCAAAATTCATTTCTAAATATAAACCAGGCGAAGTTCTTGCAGTTAGTGTACGTCAATATGGGCAAAAACCTATCCGAAAACTCGCTGAACACACAGGTATAAAAATTCTCGATGGAAGATTTAGGCCCGGTACTCTTACAAACCCTACATCAAAAGGTTTTCGTGAACCGGAATTAATTATTCTTACTGATCCGCTAGCTGACCAACAAGCACTTAATGAAGGAAAAAACATAGGAATCCCCATAGTTGGTCTTTGTGATACAAACAATGAAACACGATATATTGATATCGTTATTCCAACTAACAATAAAGGTAGACGTGCTCTAGCACTTGTATACTGGCTTTTAACACGTGAAATATTAAAAGAAAGAAAAGATATAAAAAAATACGAAGATTTCAAGCCAACAGTTGAAGATTTCGAAGCTGAAATTTAAAACAATTTTTTTATTCTATTAATTCTTTATCTATTTTAAATTCTGAGAAAAAACTGAGGAAAGATTTTGAAGGTAGTAGTAAACGATAACATAATATTAGTTGGAACTGCACATATATCTGAAGACAGTGTTAAAGAAGTAAGAGAAGTAATAAAAGAGTATAGTCCTGATATTGTAGCAGTTGAATTATGTAAGAGAAGATATGATTCCATTACAAAAAAAGATTCATGGGAAGATAAACCTGTTACAACTCTTTTAAAAGGAAACAACGCATATTTTATGCTTGCTCAAACCTTTTTGTCATCAATTCAAAGGAAACTTGGTAAAGAATATGGCGTTGAACCAGGCTCAGAGATGATAGAAGCCTTAAAAGAAGCAGAAAAAAACAAGCTTGAAGTTGCATTAGTTGATAGAGATATCTCTGTTACACTCAAACGTGCCTGGAAGAAGATGGGGATACGCGAAAAATTCAGGCTTGTCTGGGAGTTTTTAAAGGCAATAGTTGGATATGATGAAGAAGAACTTGAAGAACTTGATTTAAAAGAAATAATGGATCAAGATGTAATAAGCCAGATGATGGAAGAATTCGGAAAAATTGCTCCTAGTGTAACAAATGTTCTTATCCATGAGCGTGATGAATATATTGCAAGAAAAATACTAAATGAAAGTAAAAAAGGAAGAGTTGTTGCAGTTGTAGGGGCAGGTCACTTAAAAGGAATTCAGAAACATCTAAATAACCCACGGAAAGATTTAGATTTAAAAGAACTTGAATTTGTTCCAAAGAAAAAATTCAGTATTTTAAAAATTGTTGGTTATGCAATACCTGTTATTTTTGCTGCTTTATTAATTTATATTGTTCTTACAGGTGGACTTGAAAAAGGACTTTTTGCACTAGGAATGTGGTTTTTAGTGAATGGAACTCTATCTATGATAGGCACAATTATCGCACGCGCTCATCCATTGACATGGGTTACAGCATTTGTTGCAGCACCCTTAACGTCTTTGAATCCAGCGATTGCTGCTGGATGGGTTGCTGGATGGGTTGAAGCAAAGCTTAGAATGCCAAAAATAAAGGACTTCAAAGAACTAGGAAAAATTGAAAGCCTAAGTGAATTTTGGAAGAATAGAGTAGTGAGATTATTACTTGTTGTTTCTCTAGCAAATGTAGGAAGCATGATAGGGACATTTGTAGCATTACCTTATCTATCAAGTCTAGCTCTTGGATGAAAACATATAAAAAAATTCATAAATGACCTATTTGTTAAACAGGATAAATTATGAGTAAAGAAAGAAAAGTCTACACATCATTTCATGATATTCCGCCTAGAGAATACATGTATTTTCCAAAAGGAACAGTTGAACCAAGCAGGCCAGGTAAATTTAGTAGCATAGAAATAAAACAAATAATAATTTCAATGACTGTATTAACAATCGCTTTTACATTTGCTCTAACTAGAAACAATATTATCGCAGGGTTATCACAAGGATTTAATCTATCAGCCATCCCAAAGGGTCTTCTATTTTCATTTTTAGGGATATTAACAGGCTTTGTCTTTCATGAATTATCTCATAAATTCATAGCGCAAAAACATGGACTTTGGGCTGAATATAGAATGTTTCCACAGGGACTTATGCTTGCTTTAATACTAGGTTTATTTACTCCATTTATATTTGCAGCACCTGGTGCTGTAATGTTTAGAGGCGGGTCAAGAAACTATGAAACAGGGAGAATTGCAATGGCCGGACCCCTTGCAAATATAATAGTGTCACTTGTCAGCTTAACTCTATTTTTATTTGTATTCTTTGAAAACTCATTTTTTGGAGGCATATTTGGTTTTATAAGCCTAATAAACGCATTTCTAGCAACTTTTAACTTACTACCCTTTGGTCCTCTTGACGGAGTAAAAATAATAAGATGGAGTGCAACGATATGGATTATAATGCTTATTGTTGCAATATCAATACTAGTTACAATATGGCCAAAAGTATCACTTGGATTATAAAAGATATAGAAAATTATTTTCCAAATTTTCTTTTTTGTTTTTCTTGTTTTTTTCTTATTTTATCTAGTTCTCTTTGTTTTTTTAATTGTTCTTTACTAGGCTTCTTTGGTTCTTCTCTTTTTATCTTTGGTTTTTCAATTTCTTTTTTCTTGGGTTTTTCTTTTTTTAACTTTTCAGGTTTCTTTTCTTTTTGAACTTTTTTTTCTTCTTTTTCAAAGATACTAGAAAAAAAACCTTTTTTGTCTTTTTTAATTGTAAAACTATTTTTTTGCTCCAAGCCTTTTTCTTT
>CAZKQS010000195.1:0-2714 GCA_964554985.1 uncultured Thermoplasmatales archaeon
AGGAATCGGTCGCTCTTGCGGAAATCGAAGAGTTGCAAGAGTTGAATGAGGTTCACGAAAACGGCCTGAAGCAAAAAAGATTCGTCCCGGCTACCGCTTTGAACAATATTATGCTCCGCGAAAGGCAAAAACAGCTCGTCGGGCTGATTGACGACAACGATATTTCTGTTGTCACGGGCCCCGCAGGAACTTCCAAGACCTTTATTGGCACTTTTTACGCCCTTAAATGCCTTAGGGACCACGACTTTGAGAAAGTTATCTTCACCAAGCCGATTCAGGAGGCCGGCGAACGCCTTGGCGCGCTCCCCGGGGACATTGAACAGAAGATCGACCCTCATTACGAGAGCTTTCGAATCAGTATGCTCAAGATGATTAAGAAACCCAACCTCGATAAGCTGATTGAAAGGCAGATCGTAGAGTTTCGACCGCTCGCCTACATGCGTGGCGCCACCTTCGACAAAACTTTGATGATCCTCGACGAGGCTCAGAATGCCGATATAAGGCAGATCATGCTCTTCGTAACCCGTATGGGCATCGGCAGCAAGGTTATCATCTCCGGCGATGTCCATCAGTACGACATTCGTGCCAATCACGTGGCCTTTCCTTTCTTTGTCGAATACATCGCAAAGGATATTGAGGGCGTCGGAATCTTTGAATTTACCCGTAAGGACATTGTTCGTAACAAAATACTGATTGAAATTACTGAAAGATACGAACAATTGAAGGCCGATAACTTTTTGCCGAAGAATAAATCTTAGTTTTATTAATTTGGGCGCTGTTTTGGCGCCCTTACGATTTATTGCTGCCTTTTTATAATACTTTTCCAGTTATTCATAAACTTTATCCTGTTATTTATAACTATTTGCTAATAATTTATAAGTCATTTCCATATTTTTATAAGCCATTTCCAAATCTTTTTAAATAATATATTTTACTATTAATATCGTAATATGCCTGCTGTTAACTATGATTTATTCTTTATAAATCATTTATAAATAGATATTAGTAAATTATAAACTAATAATATTAATTGCCGCAGTTTTTATTACCATTTATATTCTTATTTTTTAAGTATGCATATATTTATATACTATTTACGATTTAATATGATTAATTTACTAATGATTTAAGATGAATTCCATTTAAATAAGAATTATATCCAGTATTTTGAAATGAATATCCGTCTGTTTAACAGCTCTTTTTATTTAATTAATAAAGATTTCTAATACTTTCTAATTAATTTCTGATCCGGAAAACTATCTTTCCCGACCAGAAATTCGTCTTTCCCAATTAGAAATTCATCTTTCCCGACCAGAAATTTATCTTTCCTGACCAGAAATTCGTCTTTCCTGACCAGAAATTCATCTTTCCCGACCAAAAATTCGTCATGTCCGATTAGAAAATTGTCTTTTCCGATCAGAAATTCGTCTTTTTAGACCTAAAAATTATCTTATTAGAGTATATAAATTATGAAAATGCATTAAAATATATTACGAGGAAATTAATAATAATTAAAAACGGTTATAATGATTATATTTTTAAAAATAAAGATGGTTTACCGAACGGGTAATAATAATTAATATCGGGGATGGTTATTATTATAAAATAATAATTTAGAATAAAGTAATTAATTCCCGGAATAAAGATTCATATATGAGTTTTGCGAAGATGATAAATCGTCATAAACTATAATCTCTTAAATATTTTATAGTTGCCGATGGTCTTAACGTGGCGGAAATTGTTTTTGAAGTATTGATAAAGGCCTTTTTGGGTTTGTAAATATTCCCAGCTGCTTTCAAGACGTCCCGTAATCAAGGGGTGGGCGTCATTAATCTGGAAAACCATCCAATCGGCGCGTCGGAAATCCTCTTTAACGTACTTTTTCCAGTCCTGAATGTTGATATTTGTGAATGAAAATTGCGACTGGGTGAATCTGGAGATATTATCAGTGTTCAGAAAGAAGTTAATTTCGTTTGAGCCGGTGGCAACAACGATCACGGAGTCCGAGGGGGAGATTCTTTTGTTGAGGAAATCCGTGGTATTTATGACATCAGTGCGAAGAGTGACAAATTTATCGGGATTACTGTAGTATAAATCGTATTTATCTTTAGAGATAAAGTAATAGAAGGCCGGTTTGAACAGTAGAAACCATCTGGGAAGAGGTGAAAAGGCAAGGGCGGCAATTACGAAGATGATAATAATAATTTTGCCGGTATGAGAAGAGCTTTGAAAGAGGAATTTGGTTTTTTCGAAGATGAATTTAAGGCCTGCGGCGCTGAGGATAGCGAGAGGAATGTAGAGTCTTGCGAAATGATAGATGGCGAATTTTTTTTCGATAATAATGGAAAGGGCGAGAAAGAGGAGGATATTTGTCGTAAAGACAAGGAAATTGTTTTTATTTGGTGCGGAAGAATTATTAATGCCGATGAAAGAGCCTGCGATAAAGGAAATAGTAATTACTAAGGAGATGTTATCGCCAAATAAGTTGGCGGAACGCTTCAGTGCGAATTGATAAATGTTTAGGCCGGTATTTCCGGTACCTGAATAGAATGTAAGATATTTAATAATGTTTATAAAACCGTGTAGTGTGGTTTTATCAAATAATGGAAAGGCAATGATAAAAGCGAAAAAGCAGAAGAAAAGAATTAGTAAGAGGTTTCTTTTTATTAGTTTACTTTTTTCAGAGCTATAGTTGAGAAAGTCGAAGATAATTA
>CAZKQS010000196.1:0-2676 GCA_964554985.1 uncultured Thermoplasmatales archaeon
GATTTCCATAGTTTAAAGGTACAACTCTTGAGTAGTTAAAAGAAAAGGACAAATCTTTTGGAATAGAAATATTGATTACGCTTTCACCAAATAGTAGATCTATTTCTTGCTCAGGAAAGTCGTTTAATAAATTGACATCTTCTTTTGAGGATGCATTTACCTGAATAAAGTTAGGGACAATCAGTAAAATTAGTATTAGTAATGTTATTTCTATAATTACTTTATCTTTTTTAAACTGCATAAAATAAAATTTATATTTAATATTATATATATTTTATTTAACACTTGTTATCACATTTTAAATTGCTTCTGCCTATTTCTAGTTCTCCTACAATAAGCGGTCTTGACTTGGTTCTTTTGAAAAAGGAGCAGGATTTAAAAAAAAATTATATGAACTATTTTAGTTAGAAATAACTAAAAATCTTTTTCCTATTTTTTATACATCTCACGTATTGGTATATATGCTAACAAAGCAGCGATATAAATCCATACTATTAACCCTGGTAAAACAGGTGCTTCACCTGTAAATAATGCTAGATTTACACCAAGGACAACTAGAATTGCAACAAATACACCCATTAGTGCTTCACCGGCAACTAATCCCGCTGTAAATAGTAGCCCAGTCCGTATTACTTTTTCTTTTGGTTTTACATCAGTTTGTTTTACAGCAAGTTCCCAATCAGATATTTCTTCATCTTTACATCCATATTTTCTTTCAATAATTTTATCTGTAAGATATCTTACTCCGCCCCCTGTAAATATTGGAACACTTAAAGTAAATGGTAAATATATTCCAATTGCAACTGGAAGAACTGGTAAATTAATCATTATTAATACAACAGCTAGAACCATCCCAACAATAACATAAGGCCAGAGCATCTCGCCACCTAAAACTCCTTTTACAACTCCTGCCATTAGATATGCTTGAGGAGCAGGAAGTGTTCTACTTCCTATTTCAAAAGCTTGATCAAGTACTGCTATAACTAGGCCAATTACACCAGATGTAGCTAGAACTCCGAGTGTCATTGATATCTGAAGTTTTTTTGGCGTAGCACCTAGCATCTGCCCACAGGCCATAGACTGCAAGAGATCTCCAGAAATTGATCCTCCAATGCATATCACTGCTGAAATCATTATTACTATTGCCATTGCTTCAAAAGTGGTCTGTCCTAATCCAAGCATAACTAAACTTACAATCAATAGTACTACTACTGTTACACCTGATATCGGACAGTTGGATGAACCAACTAGGCCAGTTAAGTAACCAGCTAATGCACTAGCTAAAAATGCAAAAGCAATTGTTATTAGTGCCATTAATAAGGATATACCAAATAGATTTGAAAGCCACAGATATAGTAGAAAAACAGGTATTGTAATTAAAACTATAGAAGAAAACACAAACTTGTAACTTATATCTTGATCTGTTCTTTTTTTTGTTTTTACATCTCCACCGCGCATTCCAATGATTGCTTCTCTTACGCTATCTACTAAATTGTTTTTTATCTGCCAAATAGCCCAAAGGCCTCCTACAAGCATTGCACCAACTCCGATGTATCTAATTTGGTCGCCCCATATCAGAAATACTCCTTCTAGTGGATCTCCAGCTGGCATTCCACCAATTAAAATTACTATAGGAAGGATTATCACCCATCCAATGAGCCCACCGACCATTACATAGGATGCAATCTTTGGGCCTATTATCCATCCTACACCTAATAGTGCTGGTGAGGTAGTAAGCCCACCATAGAACCATCCTTCTTTTGCTTCACCTCTTATTATATATGTACCAATTTTTGATACATTTTCTATTGTTCCTCTAAATATATTTAATGATAATTCTCCAAATTTAAAAACTGCTGCAATTACTGCACCTAGTACTAGCCATTTTCCACTGACGCTTTCTTCTTTTCTATCTCCTGCTTTTTCTCCACCAACAGTTGTAGTTAGAACCGCTGCAACAGCAATTCCTTCTGGAAATGGAAGATCTGTTTTTGTAACTAGAGCCCTTCTTAATGGTACCATCCATAGAACTCCAATAAGGCCTCCTAAAAGTGCAATAAGTGTTGTTTCAACATATTGAATCTCTGTCCAGGCTCCAAGGATTACTAAAGCTGGTATTGTAAATATTACTCCAGCAGCAATACATTCGCCTGCTGCTGCACCCATTGTTGCAAGATTTACTTCAAGAATAGTTCCTTTAAAAGGTTTCAGAATAGCTAGAGCCATAACTGCCCCTGGAATTATTGCTGATACCGTCATTCCAGCATATAGGCCGAGATATGCATTTGCAGCACCAAGTATTACTGCAAGAAAAACTCCAACTAAAGCTGCTTTTATTGTAAGTTCTGGTATCTTTTTTGATGCAGGTATAAATGATTTGAAGTTGTCTCTTTCCATGATATGTAATAATATATACTTTTTATTATATTAATATTTTTTTATTTTCAATATTGAGTCTTATTTTTTGAATTTGTAAAAAATTAAATATTAGAAATAGTTTATCCCCCAAGTACATGGGGGTTAAAAATGAAATTAGATATACCACCTGAACCAATGAGTCTAAAAAAGCAAATTACTAATTCAAAAAAATCTTTAGAAATAAAAATAGAATCAATTGCAGTATGGCTTGGAAATAAACTACCAAGTTATTTATGGAAAGAAGCAGGATGGGGAAAA
>CAZKQS010000197.1:0-2670 GCA_964554985.1 uncultured Thermoplasmatales archaeon
AAGCTCTTAGAAAAGCTGTACAAGACCTCTAATATCTTTACTAATATTATATCTAAAGAAGTTTTTATTAATTATAAACTTAAAAGAAATCAAGAGTTATTGGAAAAATTTCTTGACAATAACCTTAAAGTTGGATAGAATTAAAATATTATGATTATCTTTTAAAAATATTAAATTAAAGGAATTAAAGTTTTATGATTGTTTTAAAAAAAACTAAAGATAAAGACAACGCGTTTGATAATTATGACGTTACTATAGAGCTTGAACACGCACCTACTTTAGATGAAATGCTAGAAACGTTTGATTTGTTTTTAAAAGCTCTTGGCTACTCGTATAAGGGTAATTTAACCATAGAAGAACCGGAGAACGAAAATGAGTAATTTATTGGATATCGTGCTTCAACAAAAACACAAACTAGAAGTTGAATCGGGTAAAACTCCAACAACGCTTTTTATATCCGAGGTAGATTTTAAAGAATTAATTAAGGAATTTGCCGTATTACAACAAGATAATGTAGATCAACTTGAAACTTCTTTTGCCGGCCTCAAGGTTAAATTTCAAAAAGAAGGCTCACCTAGAGTTAAGTAATGGGACACTTTAAAGTTAAATCTAAAAAATCTTTAGACGATCTTAAAGTCGGCGATAGAATCGAAGAATCTGACTATGCGACATTAACACCTAAAGGCAATTTTGTTCAGCTTGAATATATTGAAGAGGATAAAGAAGAAATTTCGTCTATTATTAAACCCGGAATTTGGGCGTTTAAATATGAGAACAACAAACTAGCACTAACGAAAACTCAATTTATTTTAGACAAAATTTTAGAAGACTTTGTACACACCAAAGAAATCACAGATAAAATAGATTGCTTTTTTAAAAACATCCAAGTTTATTATGATTATGGATTTGAAGTACCTAAGAGAGGCGTTCTACTTTACGGTCCTCCAGGAACGGGTAAAACTACAGTAATTACAAAAATAGCAAACACTTATGTAAAAACTGGCAATACTGCTATACTAGTGTGGAATACAGATAAATACGAGGCGCATGAAGTTAAAAGGTTTATTAAAAATTTAAAATACGAAGGCGTAGAGAAGTTGATCTTAATAGTAGAAGATGTGGGTGGAGTGGAGATCGATGAAGTTAAAATTAGAAGTGATAGCGCTTTACTGTCATTATTGGATAATCAAGAAAAAACTTTTAAGATCCCCGTTTTAATTTTAGCTACTACTAATTTTCCAGAAGTCTTTATGGGTAATCTAACTAATAGACCAAATCGATTTGACGATAAAATTAAATTAGGATTTCCAGATGCAGAGGCTAGAAAAAAGTTATTTGAATTTTTTGCAAAGGATAAAGCGGATGATAAGTGTAAAAAGGAAATTGAAAGCAATAGGTCTAGAGAGTTTTCTCCAGCTCACATAAGAGAAGTAGTTATTAGATCTGCAATTTATAACAAGCCTATACTCGACGTTATTAAAGAAATACAAAAAGAAATTGAACTTTATAAAAAACAATTTCAAGAAAAGAGCCCTCTTGGTTTATGAATGAAAACGATACACTACACCCTCATTGGCTTCTGTTAAATTATGATGAAGATTTAGTGAATAGAGCAGAATACTTATTATCCGGATTAGAATACAAAATCAACTTTATGGATGTTCCTTTGAATAAAAAGTTTTATGAAAAAAATACACAATTTAACCGAATATAAAAAGGCTAAAATTATTGTAGAAGAGTTAAATTTTTTATTAGAGGAATTAAAAAATTTAGAAATAGTTTTATTTAAATATGTAAAATATGGAAGGGTTAAAGAAATGATTTTTTTAATAGATAAAACTAAAAGGGACTTTAAAAAACATATTGAAATAAATAAAGAAAAGATAACCCATAAAGGATCTTTAAGTGGCTGAAAATAAGATTATTAGAGATGATGTAGATAAATTTTTTGAATACGGCATTGACATCGGAGCCAAGACTTTGTACATGGGGAGCGAGTCTTATAAGGACGATGACGAAACCGGAACGGATTTTCTAATGGCAGAAAGGGTTATTAAAGGGCTACATCTTTTAGATCGGCGTGTAAGTGACGGTATTACAATTCTTATGAATAATTTAGGCGGCGACGAGTATCATGGGATGGCAATATATGACGCTATTACGGCTTGTCAAAACCACGTAACAATTAAAGTGTTTGGTCATGCAATGAGTATGGGGAGTATCATCCTTCAAGCGGCAGACCAGAGAATTATGGCACCTAATGCGAGACTCATGATGCACTATGGAACTTGGGGAACGCACGACCACCCTAAGAATGTAGAAAAATGGGTAGAAGAAGGTAAAAGATTCAATAAGTGGATGATTGATTTATATTTAGAAAAAATTAGAGAAAAAAATCCCCGATTTAAAAGAACAAAAGTTGATCAGATGTGTAATTTTGATACAATTCTTTCCGCAAGAGAAACGGTTAGTCTAGGACTTGCTGATTCTATTTTAAATGAAAGTAATAATATTTAGGAGACCAAATGAGCAAAAGAAAAAACAAACCCAGAGTGTTAATTTATGATATTGAGACTGCTCCTATTTTAGGCTACGTTTGGAATCTATGGAATAACGACTTAGGACTAAATCAAATTAAAAGCGATTGGCATCTACTTAGCTGGTCAGCTA
>CAZKQS010000198.1:0-2652 GCA_964554985.1 uncultured Thermoplasmatales archaeon
CTACGCTTATGATAAAAATACATCTCCAAATGTGGCTGATCCAAATACTGAAACCCTGAGAGTTGATACAACTGACCCAGCTACTAGTGATAATTGTCCAAGTGGCTGGCAGACTAGTAAACCTGTAACAGTGATATTGAACGCAACAGATTTAACAAGTGGTGTTTACAAGACTTATTATACAACAGATGGTAGTATTCCAACAACCTCCGATCTGGTTTTTAGTTCCTCGATTGATATAAATTCAGAGGGTAATACAACGCTTAAGTACTTTACCAAAGATAATGCTTCTAACTTTGAAACCCATAAAACATCATATGTTTTGATTGATACAGCCGTACCAACATCTTCAGTGGATGTTTTATCTGAATATAGTACTTCTCCGTTCAATGTTAGTTGGAGTTCATATGATGCCTCAAGCGGGGTAAAAAATGTTACGATACAAGTGAAAAACGGATCTGGAAGTTGGGCTGATTGGTTTACAACTACTGATAAAGAAGGTACAGCCTCTTATGAAAATGGATCAGTTGGTTGTACCTATTACTTTAGATCGATTGCAACAGATAATGTAAGTCATGTCGAAACCGATTATGATTCAAGTGGAGATGCATCAACTACGGTTGTAAGTTCTACTATGACTGCGTCTATTACTAATCCGTCGAATAATGATTATGTAAAAGACACAATAAATATTACAGGTACTGCTTCAGGACCCGAATTTTCAATGTACTGGCTTAATTATTCATCAGACAACGGTTCAACCTGGACAAATATTGCAAGTTCAGATTCATCGATTGGTTCAGATACATTAACTAGTTGGAGCACATCAGCTTTAACTGAAACTGAGTATATTCTTAGATTATATGTTTTAAATTCAACTGGTATTAACAATTCATATTCAATTAATGTAACAGTTGACAATACTAATCCAAATATTACATCAGGTCCATCAGCTGGAAGCGTTGATGAAAACTCTGCAGAGATTTCATGGACTACAAATGAATCAGCAAATGCGACGGTTGAATATGGTGAAACAACATCATATGGTTCAACAAGTTCACGTGCTACATTTTTGACAAGTCACTCAATAACCTTGACAGGTCTATCAGCAAGTACTACTTATCACTATAAAGTAACATCATATGATCAAGCAGGTAACATGATTAATTCTTCTGATGCAACATTTACAACTGACGAATCTTCAGGAGGAACATCACCTGGAGGTAGCTTACCACCGCCACCGGGTGAAACTTCAGATCTATCTGCTGATGCAGGTGGACCATATGAGGGAACAGTTGGAAGTGCAATAGAATTCACTGGTTCAGCTAGCGGCGGCACTTCGCCTTATTCATACAACTGGGATTTCGGCGATGATTCTACTTCAACAAATCAAAATCCAACTCATTCATATGGATCGGAGGGTTCATATACTGCAACTCTAACAGTTACTGACGATGAAAGTTCTACTGCAACTGATACTGCTGAAGTAACAGTTACAGTTACATCTGAAGAAGATAATGCTCCAACTATTGCAAATATTGCACATAATCCACCGATTGTAACTAGCGATGATACAGTCACAATTTCAGCAAAGGTTACAGATGACAACGAAGTTAGTGATGTAAACCTATACTATTCATATGACGGAACAGAAAATTCAAAAGATATGGTGGGAAGTGGAAATTCCTATTCAGCAACTATCGGGCCTTTTGATACAGGAATCTCTATTTCATACTCTATAGATGCAGTAGATAACAATGGTCAAACAACTCAATCAGGTACATTCAGTTTTAGTGTAAAAAGTAAGGTTGTAGCTGAAGACTTAGAAGATGAAGATGAAACGGGTGTAAATGGTTATGAAATAACTCATAATCCTGATTTCAAAAACGTTAAAGTAAAAATTGAAAAGAAAGATGAAAAAGATATTTCATCTGATTCGGCTTATAGCGTATCATCCAATGAAGAAGTGTATTCTTATCTTGAACTTGAGGTGGAGTCAGATAATGGAACTCTTAGTGATAAAGACATAGACACAATTACAATTAAATTCAAAGTAACTCAGGATTGGATCAAAGAAAAGAATATTAATAAATCACAAGTAATTTTAAAACGCCTTCATAATGGTTCATGGCAAAACCTTGAAACAACCTTATTAAATGAAGATGATACCTATGCATATTATCAAGCAATTGTTACAGGCACATCAACATTTGCAGTAGTCGGTGGAAAAATAATAGATGTAGGAGAAGAACTAGGGCCAGAGGATAAAACAATTCCATGGTTTGCAATTATTGGTGCAGTTATTGCAATAATTGTCGTGATAATTGTAATTCTATTTAAATCAGGGTTTTTGTATGTAGAAGATTCTCCATCAAAGAAAAGAAAAAACGGTAAATCAAGTAAAAAGAAAAAATCAAAAAAATAAAACTTTTTTTCTTCTTTTTTATTTTTTTAATAAATAGCTTTTTAAACATAGAAATATTTTGCACTCTACAAAATGGGAGGAAAAAAATTATGAGTGATTTAGAATTAAAACTAGTTGATATTTACAAACCAGATGATATGAATTTTATACTAGGTCAAAGCCATTTTATTAAAACTGTTGAAGATCTATATGAAGTAATTGTTAATAGTGTTCCAAATGCTAAATTT
>CAZKQS010000199.1:0-2634 GCA_964554985.1 uncultured Thermoplasmatales archaeon
TTCCCAATACAGAAAGGATATGGTATGGTACAGTATCTTTACCCATCTATCCGGATTTACAGGAGGAAGAGTTGGAGTTCATCTGCAGCAAGATCGAAAGTATCCTGAAGTAATTATCTTAGAAGCATATTGCGTGGAATAGAATGACATTGTTGAATACTATGGATCAAAAAAAATCCTCAGAGAACACGAAGAACAGAAGCGGCCAATCAGATATCATCAACTTAAAGAAATGGTTTATGATGCTGATAGCCAACTGGTATTATATTGTTATTTGCCTTGTTGGAGCATTGGTGGTGGCCTATTTTTATATCCAGTTCAGTCTGCCGGTGTATCGAACAACTGCAACCGTGCTGGTTGAGGAAGAGGGTAATGCCAGGATTGCCGGAGCAGAAAATATGCTCCAGGGGATCGACCTTCAGGCCGGCGATCAAAATCTCAGTAATCAGATCGACATCCTGTCATCAAGAACGTTGATACGAAAAACACTGGGAGACCTGCCTTTTGATATCGATTGTTATAAAAAGCGACTGAACAAGAAGAAATCATTCTACCCGGTTGATCCTGTCAACATAATTCCTCATTTGGAAGACTTTACTGCATATAATCAAGAATTCTCTATAAGGTTGCTGGGGAATGATATGTACGAACTGGAATTCAGGGAAAACCAATTCATCAAATATGACACCATCGCTACCTTGGGTAGAAAGATAGATTTAATGGGAGGATCATTTACTATTCTATCCAACCCCTCCTTTATGCAATTTCTTGATATCAGTCAGAAATTTTATTTTGTCATTTATGACCTGAATTATCTTGTGGAACAGTACAGGGGAAAGTTGGATATAGAGACCACTTCCCGGGAAGGCACCATTGTCAGATTGATAATCGAGGGAACCAACAAAGTGAAGGATAAAATATTCCTTGATAAATTAACCGAAAAATATCTGGCTTATCATCTTGAAAAGAAAAATCACGAGGCCAACCGGATCATAGAATTCATAGATCAGCAGCTGGTGGATGTTTCGGATTCCCTTGTTTTTACGGAGAACAGGTTACAGGAATTCCGCTCAAGGAACATGATTATGGATATATCAGCTCAGACTCAGAGGATTATAGACCAAGCCGTAGCGCTGGAGAATGAAAAAGCAAGGCTTGCCCTTGAGTCGAATTATTATAGTTATCTGACAGAATACCTCTCCAGTGAAAATATCCAGGAAGTTCCTATTTCACCAGCTTCCATGGGCATTGAAGACCAGCTGCTCAATACATTGATCCAGGAGTTGTCAGGTTTGCAGGCAGAGTTTTATGGCAGCGAACTGGGTGAAAAAAACCCTGTTCAGTCACAACTACAGGTTAGGATCAATAATACTAAACAGAGCCTGAAAGAGACCCTTCAGGGAATTGTCCGGGCCAACCAGATGGCGATGGATGAAAATGACTCGCAGATCAAGGACCTAAACGTAAGGGCATCAGCACTACCAGTAAAAGAACGTCAGTTGCTGGGCATAGAGCGGGAGTTTAACCTGAATAACGTTCTGTATACTTTTCTTCTGCAGAGAAGGGCTGAAGCCCAGATCCAGAAGGCTTCCAACAGGCCCGATCACGAATTGCTCGATCGGGCCATGGCTGACATGGACCCTCTATCACCCAACAAATCAAAGGTTTATTTGGGTTCGTTAGTGCTGGGTTTTGGCATTCCCATCTTGATTCTAATGTTTCGCGATTCTATACAGAGCAGGGTCTCATCAGAGGAGGATATTATGATGCTGACAAATTTACCACTGGTTGGTCATATTCCACATAGCAGACTGAGCTACAATACTGTTGTTCTTAATGAGCCTCAATCAAGGATAGCGGAGGCATTCAGGAATTTAAGGACCCGGATGGAGTTTTTTACCAGGGAAACCCAGAGCCCGGTCATTCTTATATCATCCACCATGCCGGGTGAGGGCAAAACCTTCACAGCAGTCAACCTAGCTTCAGCTTACAGCTTGGCAGGCAAGAAGACCGTACTGATCGGATTCGACCTCAGAAGGCCTAATCTTCCCTCAACATTTGGAGTAAATGGGGAGATTGGATTATCCACATACCTGATCGGGAAGCTAACCCTGAATGACATTATTTTCCAAACAGATTTTGAGAATCTTTACATTATTCCTGCAGGTCCTGTACCCCCGAATCCCGGCGAGCTTGCCACATCAGAAAAAGGATTGAGTATCTTTAATCAGCTAAAGCAGAGATTCGATTACATTATTGTGGATAGTGCTCCCATTGGTGCAGTTTCAGACAGCTACCCCTCTGCAGCAATGGCGGATGCCAACATTATTATTGTCCGGCACAATCATACAGTCAAACGATTCCTGAGTGCTACGATTTCGGATATCGAGGCTAATGGAATTAAAGGACTCAGTGTTTTGGTAAATGATTTCAGATCGAGCCGAAGTTCATATCGCTACTCCTATAATCCGAAGTATGAAGGTAAGAAATAAAGTACTTTTTCCTCTATACATTACTTATTGTAAGCATTTAAGTTTGCTTGAAGGGGTTTGCTTAAAGCAATAAGCAATTAATTTCTTGTAACTACTCAGGTCTAATATAAGGGGTTTATTAACAATTCGAGCTGGATTTTAC
>CAZKQS010000200.1:0-2620 GCA_964554985.1 uncultured Thermoplasmatales archaeon
ATGATAAACAATGTTATGCATCCAAAGTTAGGTATTAGTTTTCCGCGTAATGATGTCGATGAAATTGATTTTAAAAAATCTTTTGAAGAAGATATAAGAGTTGAAAACATAAGTTTTCATTTTTTTTATATTAATACAGATCATTCTAATGAAGAAAAGAAAGAATCCTACAAAATATATGATATAGGTAAAATAGGTGGATTTCCCCAGTTTACAATAATTACTCTGGAGTATGATCACAGCGGTGAAATAAAACCATATTTTACATCATTTTATGGATCATTTGAAAGAGATTGGACAAAAGCAAAAACTACTTTCATTGAACTTTTAAAAGAAGCAGAAGGATCATATGAGAGAAATATTCCAGGCTATAAATGATTTCTAAAATAATATAAACATCCAAATATCATTTAAATTAACTGTTGTTTTCTTACCTTTATCATCTACTGCTACTGCTTTTAAGTCATGTTTGAAAAATTTAGGTCCTCTAAGGTTGAATTCATAAGGCTTTGATGAAACATTACCAACTAGCTTGTCGTCGACAAATAATTTAACATACTCTACGCTTGAATCATCATCTGCTTGTACTGTTATTTTTGTTCTTCCAATTAAAAATGTATTTAGATTTTTTGTTGCAAACAAGTTTTTTCCAAATAGATGAAATCTTCCATTTTTAACATTAGTAATACCCACCTCAGGTGGAAGATTTGCTTTTTCAACTACAAAACTTGCTTCACAGCAGTCAGCATATTGAGCATCAAAAGAATTATCTTTATCATCGGGATTTGAGTATTTCTCAATTTTTTCAGAGTTGAAAATAACTCCTAAAAGCATTAAATTTTCAATATCATAACTACCTGCATCAAAAGATTTTGCAATAATTACTTCTTCTTCAGATGGTATCTCAATTTTTTGATTTATTATATATTTAAGAAAACCAAAGTGATATCCTTCTCCATTGTAATCCTGCCATGATGAAATTCGTTGGTTAAGATATATTTTAAAAACACCAGTATAATCAGTTTCTTCGAAATTAAGTATTTTTGCTGAAATTAAAATTTCATCATCTTCTTTTATATATTCAGATGTGATGTTAAGTGCTAATCGGGCAACATCTCTTTTTGATGCTGTTTGTATTTTTTCTTCAAAAAAGGATTTTTCTTTGTTACTTCCAACAATTACTTCATATCCTCCATCAATATAAACTGTTGGATAACCATATACATTGTATTCTTCTAATCTTTCTTTTGCATTATTATTTTTGTCTTCAACAAGGGATAAGTAATAGAAATTATACTTATTTGATTTATAGATATCTGATAAGATACTAGCTACATCCGGACAATTACTACACCATGTAGCTGTTGCTTCTTCAATAAAAACATTATGTTTAAGATCTTCAGCGTTTTCTCTTACTGAAATAGTATAGTAGCTGCTTCCATCAATAGATGGCTTTCCAACTGGTCCATTTTGTGCTTTGTCGTTTACTGTTATATAGTATTGCCAGTCTTTTAGACTGGTTTTTGGTATTTCTAGATCATATTCTCCATCTATAATTGTAGAAAAAGACCATTCATTTGAGTTTTCCAATTTATAATAAATCGTTGCATTAGTTACATTAACATTATCATAAAAATCAGCATATATTGTTGTAATTTTTCCAAGTGTTCCTGTTGTATCTCCAGTTACATTATTAATTACTGGTTTTTTGTTATCAATAAATTCTTTAGTTTCATCTTCTTTATCTAAAGCAACTGAAAAGACAATATAGAACGCTGAAATCAATATGATTATAATAACTAAAATTGAAATTGTCTTAAACAAAGCCTTCATTTGATTATATATTGAACTAACTAATATATATAATTAACGATTGTTAACACCCCTTAATTTTTAAAAAAATAAAAAAATATATAAAAAAGGATTTTTTTTAACCAAGTTTAATCTTTTTACCTTTCTTTAAAGCCTCAACAGATTTATCAGCATGTTCTTTTAATTTTTCCTTGTCCATTACAGCCTTTCTAGCGTTAATATTTTGCTCTTTTATAGCCCTTTTTGATTCTTTGTATCTTTTACGCCTTTCGTTTTTAATTTCCATTACCTTAGATTTCATCTCATAGGCTTTTTTATGAACTTTATCTGCTTCTTTTTTAACAGATATATATTCTTCGTGTTTTTTATTTGCTTCAGAGATAGAAACTGACATTTCTTTAACTAGTTTAATGTATTTTTCATGTTTCTTCTGGCTTTCATTATAAAATTTATCAACTTTTTTATGTTCTTCATCTGCTTTTTTAAATAGTTCGTCTATTGCATTGTCCTTGTCTGAGATATCGATTTTGATTTTTTCTTGTTTTTTAAGTTGTTTTTTTATTTCTTTGTACTCTTTCTTTTTTTCACGGATTTTTTCAATTAGATCATTTTCTTTCTGAGGGCTCATAGGAACAGTTTCCTGCCGATATTCAAGCATTTGAAAATCTGCCTTTAGTTCTTCAACTCTTAAAGGAAGATTTTTAAAAACAGCTCCTCTTTTTTTCCTTTTAGCCTCAATTAATTTTTTAGCTTCTTCTTGCAGTTTGTTTCTTATTTTTTTATGTTCCCTCATTTTTTGGACAAGTTC
>CAZKQS010000201.1:0-2620 GCA_964554985.1 uncultured Thermoplasmatales archaeon
CAATATATTCAGCTTCAATGTTAATTTCATTAGTGTTATTACTATGTTTTGGTTATTTTTAAACTTTGTTATTTCTTTGTTATCTCCGATATTAATTGTAAGACTATAGCTGCAATTACAATATATAATAAAATCCTAAATCCTTCAAAGAAAGGGAGGAACGGGGCTAATAATGTTGCAAGCAATAATATCATTATGAATGTGATGTTTGAATTCATTTTCATTCTTGATGCTAAATATCCTACAAAGATAATCAAGATAATTGCGAATAATAGTGCTGTTCCTGCAAAGTATCCCTGAAATATTGTTTGCAAGTCTAAAGGTTGTATAAAGCTAGCCATTTTAATCAGTCCCCCTAAAAAATTCTACAAGTGCGATTATGTACCCTATAGTCATTGGTGCCATTATTAATATAATTATTCCATAGAAAAAATCTCCTTTATCACTAAGAAGATTTATTACTTGCATAAATGTTTGAACAAATGCTCCCAATGTTCCTGTTATCAAAGGTAAGATCAAATAATTTTCTCTACCGCTTAGAGCAAATCCCGTTACAGCAATTCCTGTACCAATAGTTATTCCTGCAAATATTCCTGCACTTCCGAATATAACATCCCAAAATGAAGAAGTATTCATTGAAATTCCTTCATTCAAATTTATACCTAAAGCACTTAATATCCCATCAAGACCTGTTTCAAACCCAGCTAACGCTAGTAAGACCATCAAGGTCGTGCAAAATACCACATAGTTCCAAACTTTCATTTTATTGTCTCCTTACCCTTTGTATTATTGAAAAGATAAATATTATCCCTGTAATTATTGAAGGCATTACACCTTCCACTCCTTCTTGTGTTGCAATAATATTAACTACAACATCAAAGAAAAACACTAAACCAAATAACAACCCTGTTAATCCTACAAGTGTTTCTCCTGTTAATCCTCCCGATCTATATGCTACTATTCCAACAGTTACAAATATAATGAAGAACACTATTAAATTTAACCCGAATTGAGTTAATCCAAATATTCCTCCATTATCTTCATCAACATAATCATTTAAATCTTCGAACCATCTCCAAATACTATAATCTTGTCCAACATTAGAGTAGATATTCCAGGATGCAGTATAGTTAGTATAATTACCATCTATTAAATAATAATAATCCATAGTTATTGTTTCATAACTTCCTGTTGAAACATTTGCTGTAAGTGTCCCTCCTGTTCCAGTACTTCCAGTTTGAGTTGAAAGAGATGTATCATTTGCTTCAAGGGTAAAACCATATTCATCTAAATCGTAGTAAGAACTTGAAATTTCATAGCTAAATTCATAATAGGTTCCATTATCTAAAGCATCAATTGTATTAGGGTTAATTGAAATAGATACCCCTTTTGTAAAATCATATATTCCATTTTGAACTCCTGTTCCAAATGTTATTGTATAAGAGCTTTCTGTTGGAAATATAGTTGTAGTATAATCCTCATAACCTTCAGCTTCAAATAATAAAGTATGTTGAAAATTAGGATTTAACCAAAATGAAACAGACCCTGAATCATCCGTTGTTCCCTGTGCGACTATTTCTGATGAACCATCTATCTGTCTTGAAGCTGTTACTTCTACTCCGTCCATCGATTGATCTGCTTGATCTACAACTTGAAAATTAACATAAAGACCATCATCTGCATGTAATAACCAAAGAGTTTTACTTGTTGTTGTATTTGTAAGTTCCATTTCATTTGGATCGTATGTTCTTTGAGGATAGTTTGTAGATTTATATTGCACAAGAAGGTCTACATTTAATGTTTTGTCTGTAGGAGAAAAACAAAAATCGTGTTCTTCTGTTTCTGTATTGTTTATATAATTATAAGATTTATTTACACTTCCATTCCCTAACCAATAAACAAAATCTGCATTAGGCATTGAAGCATTTAGTACTGAAGAATCATCTTCATCCTTAAAATCAAAATCAATATAGTGTTCTGTTAAAGTTGCATTACACACTCCAAAAGATATTGCTTCTGCATTTTGATAATAAGTATTTGAAGATATTTCACTTCCAGCATAAGTAAAGTTAAAATAAAATGATTTGTTTCCTGTTTCGGGAATTGTTCGAGTTTTACTATAAACATTCCCGCTTTTTGTTGTACTATAACTTAATCCATCATAAATTAAATCAACATCTGTTAAGCTAGAGTTTGCAGTAACATTTATAGAAATTGTTTCTTGGGAAGTTTCATAAGTTGAAGAATTATATGTTATGCTGTTTTGTAATATTTTATAATCCCATTCTAAAAACTGATTTCCTTCATTACTCGAAGTATCGTTTGCATAAATGGTTGCATTATATACATCTTCTTCAAGAGTAAAATTAAAAGATTCCTCTGTTGCATTGGTACAGCTTATAGTATTGTTTGTTCCATTATATTCATACCAGCAAGTATCTAACCCAGAACCATCTGTTGCAGTAAAATTAATTGTATGGTTATCATCTAAAGAACCATAATTAAAAGTTCCATTTCCATAATTTATTTCTATTGTTGGAGAAGAACTATCTATATTAAAATCCCTAGTTGTAGCTATTGTCTGTAATGAATCATCATCATAAGCCCCACAAGTCCAATT
>CAZKQS010000202.1:0-2618 GCA_964554985.1 uncultured Thermoplasmatales archaeon
ATTAACTTTTTAAAATTTTTTTATTAAAATAATATGACAATTAAACCTTTACAATAAATATTGAAAAGAATTTTAAATGTAAATTCTTGGGGAAAAAAAATTCTGATCAATCAGCCATTTCTAAATAATGGTCCTTTTCCAGTTATCTTTTCATAGGTAAATATTGCTGAACTGATAGCACCATCAACACCGGTGCTAAATTCATAACATGAGTCACCAGCGACATACAGATTTTTCAAAGGAGTATTTGGTCCAAATCTATTTTTCCCATGCCATTTAATTGTTCTTCTAAGACCATCTACTATCGGAAAGAAATAATGGGTTTTCCACTCAAAATCATTTTTAAAATCAAAATTTGGAAAAACAGGCTGCAAATCTTTTATCATTCTTTCAACAATATCGTTTTGGTCTTTTAATTCATCCATATTTTTTATTTCTACAGCAAAATTAAAAAGATAATGATCTTTTGGTGCTTGCTTTAATTTTTCTGGAAATTCATATACTAAATAATATGAATCAACATGTTTTGTCTCAGTTTTTGGAACCATTATCCATGTACCAATTGGTCTATCTAGAAGTGTTTTTTTACTACCACCAATAATAAGAAATAGATTAGTTGATTCTTTTTTAGCATCATTCAGTCTTTTGACATAATCTTTGGGTAAACCTTTTTTAGCGATATCTAATAAGCCATATACTGGTGCAGCATAAACTACATTTTTTGCATAGATCTTTTTATCTTCTTCAATTTCTACGCCTATTACCTTTTTTTCTTCTACAATTAATTTTTTAACATTTTTTCCTAGTTTTATTTCACCCTTATTATTCTTGACAACTCTAGCAAATGCTTTTACAATGTTTGCAACTCCACCGGATGAAGCAAAAAGAGGTGTTTTATATTTTTTTATTTCTCTTTGAAATGCCTTCATACAAAAAAGTAAATCTCCACCTGAGAGTTTATCTGTTTTTGTAACTGTTTCGTATCCAGCTACAAATCCATCTGTAAATATCTCACGTGAATGTTTATCAAAGTTAAAATGATCATAGAGTTCATCAATTGATTTATACAGCCATTTATCCTTTATCTCAGTAAAACTCAATTTTTCTGCGTATTTTAGTAGTTTATTTATTTTAAGTTTTGAAGTAATTGGCATAAAGGGATAAGCAGTAAGTTTTTCCATAAGAGTTGTTGGTGGTTTATGAAAATTATTATTCCTATAAAACATCGGCATATTGATAAGTTCAATATCACAGTATTTGTCTGCCCATGTATGTTTAATTGCAAAATCTAGATAGTTATCAGTTGGAAACAAGTGATGACCAAAATCTACATAGTAATCATCAATGTCTGCCCATCCGTATTCTTTAGGTGTTCTAGTTGATGATCTGCCTCCATAAAAACTGTTTTTATCAATTATTAATACTTTCTGTTTTTTTGAAAGTAACGCTCCTAGAGCAGTACCTGTAAAACCTGCACCTATCACAATTGTATCATATTTCATAAAAGGACCCTTTTTGGTTTTTATGATATAAATTTTTATTTGAAATGTTTTTAGGTTACATCAACTGATGAGTTTATTCGTTTTATTGTTTTTTCAATAAAATCATTATCATTTATTTTTACTTTTATCGCATTATTAGGACAAATTTCAGCGCATCTCCCGCATCCTCTGCATTCTTCACTAATTTGTGCTACTCCCTCTTTAATTTTTATTGCTTTAACAAAACAAATGTCTGTGCATTCTCCACAACCTGTGCATTTATCTGTAACTTTGATTTCAACCCCCGGCATCTTTTTTACAACCATCCCCGTATCTTTGTCCATATCAGGAAGCATACGCCACAAACAACAGCAGTTGCAGCAGTTACAAACAACCATTAGTTTTTCACCAGGGTATACTCCTAACCATTGTTCATCTATTACATCTCTTCCGACTAAGTGAACTAGTCCTAACTCTCTACATTTTTTAACGTGTTTAAGAGCTTGATTTTTTGTAGCTTTATGACCAAATTCCTGATTAATGTGTTTTGCTGCTTTTCCTAAAAATAAGCACCCTATTTCTTTTGGATAGTTTTTGCAGTCCATTGCTTCTCTACAAATACAAAAGTTCATTATGAACCGGTAGCATGATTCTTCTATGAATTGATCTACGATTTTTGATGGAAGAACTATACTTTCAGGTGGATTTATTTTTTTATTCAAATTTATTTCCACCTGCTTGTCCTTAGTAAGTACTGTTAAATTAGTTTTTTCAAAAAGCATTTTTTTTATAATAAATCTCATAATTGGAATTTTAGTAATTTTTGCTAGTTTAGATCTATATGGAAAAAACTTTTCAAGAAGTTTTACAAATTTTTTATTCTTTTGCATATAATTTCAACAAATACCTAAAAAGTGTTATTGTTTAAAAAAGAAACGGAGATATTTTTAGAAAAAGATATTATTTGAACTGTTGGTAATCGGAACCAGAATTGAATATTAAAAAATTTTTCTACCTTCATATAACGTATCTTTTAAATTATATTTTTTGAAAGGAGCCAATCAAAATATGAAGGTGAAATTTCTGAAACTGAAATTTTGTTAGTTTTTTTAAAAATTTTGTGTTTCTATCTTTTTT
>CAZKQS010000203.1:0-2592 GCA_964554985.1 uncultured Thermoplasmatales archaeon
AAAATTCGATGAGAAAAAACTAAATGCTAGATTTATTTTAAACGGATTTAAGCCACCATCTAGCTATAAACACATCGACACTAAACAGATTGCATCTAGAAAATTTGGATTTACGAGTAAAAGACTCGAATATATGACAGATAAACTGTGTGTTAGGTACAAAAAACAAAAGCATAAAAAATTTGCTGGATTTGAAATGTGGACTGAATGTCTAAACGGAAACCTTAAAGCTTGGAAAGAGATGGAAAGATATAATAAATATGATGTACTTTCTCTAGAAGAGCTTTACTTAAAGATGCAGCCGTGGGATAATAGTCTTAATCCAAATCTTTATACAGATGATATTACTCACGTCTGTGCTTGTGGAAGTGAAGACATTTCTAAAAACGGATATGCCTACACTTCTATGGGTAAATACCAAAGATTTAAATGTAGAGATTGTGGTGCTGAAGTAAAAGGTAGAATTAACTTGTTTTCAAAAGAAAAGAAAAAATCGATTAAAAGCGGGGTATAAAATGGGCGGAATAAAACACGATAAAGAAAAACCACCAATTAGCCTAATCCCATCAGAAGTAATTACCGGAATGGCAGAAGTGCTTTTGATGGGTAAAAATAAATACGGCGAACTTAATTGGAAAAAAGGGATAAAGTACCGCAGGCTAATCGATGCTACTCATAGGCATTTATTGGCTTTTCAAAGCGGGGAAGACATAGATCCGGAATCAGGAAAATCGCACTTGCTACATTGTATGGTGAATTTAGCTTTTTTATACTATTTTACCAACCATAATAAAAAACTAGACGATCGATGGGAAAAATGAAAATTGTATGTATCTCCGACACACATGGGTTATTTCCAAAAAATCTACCTAAGGGTGACATTTTAATTCATGCCGGAGACTGGTCTGCAACCGGCTCTTATAGAGATACGGTAGAGTTTTTAAATCGTCTTGAAAAGATTAGTTATAAATATAAAAATATTGTAGTCGTTCCTGGGAATCACGAAAAGTGGATAGAAGGAAATATAAGTTTAGCTAAAGACGAATTTAAAAATAAAAATATATCGCTTCTAATAGATAAAAGCGAAGTTATTAACGGGTTAATTTTCTACGGCACTCCTTGGGTTCCGGTGTATAAAAACTGGAGCTTTATGAAAGAAGACGCTGATAGAAAACTTTATATGGATGCTATACCAGAGGATACAGAGGTATTAATCACACACGCCCCTCCATACGGCTATTTAGACGTGGTTGATACTGGCAAAGAAAAGATTAACGTGGGTTGTAAGCATTTATTAGAAGCTTTAAATCGTTGTGATGTTAAACTACATGTTTTTGGTCACGTCCATGAAAGTGCTGGGGTTAAAATTAAAAAACGCTCTTTAATGGTAAACGCTTCTTGTCTCGATAAGGATTATAAATTATCAAATAACTATACGGTGGTATACATTAAATGACGATTAAAAAGGGAACTACAATTAAAATTTTAGATAATTTATTTGTTTTACAACAAGATAAAACTTCGTATAATGTATATTTAAGCGAACATCCAATGCGTAAAATAGAATGTATAACAATTGAAGGTGAAGACGTCCCTTTGGAAATTATAGAGATATTAAATGAAAGTTAAAATTAAAAAATTAACCGACTCCGCTAGGTTGCCTAAAATCGCAAAAGACGGCGATGCCGGAGCGGACCTAGTGGCCACCTCAAAAACATTTGACGAAAAGCGGGGATATTTAGAATTTGGTACGGGATTATCTATCGAAATACCTAGGGGTTATGTTGGATTAATATTTCCTAGAAGTAGTATCTCTAATGTCAATTTAACTATGGCTAATTGTGTGGGCGTTATTGATTCGGGATATAGAGGGGAAGTTAAAATTAGATACAAACCGGATTATGCGGCTTCGGCTTATATTATGGGAGAAGATGTGCCAGAACCAATTGGTTATGATGTTGGTAACAAAATTGCACAGCTTATAATTATGAAATTGCCGACAATTGAATTTGAAGAAGTTAAAAAGTTATCTAGAACTAAAAGAGGCGACGGCGGTTTTGGCTCGTCAGGTGGATAAGTCTAAAGAAATTTTTATTTCTACTAAAGAAGAACTAGAACATTATCTAAACGACTTTAGATTTGCTTCTCCTGTTTTTGCTAGAGTGAGTCCTAAAATTAAAAACCTTCCTTATTTCATCGGTACGATTGCGGACAAAGAGTTATATTGGTCTGGAGATATTGAAGATCTAACTAATTTCTATAAAGAAATTTCAAACAATCACATTAAAGAAATTACAGCGCCTGAAATAAATTACCGTTTAATATCAGCAATAGTTTTATTGGGTTATTTATTAGGCATGTTAACATCTTATTTTATTTTCTATGGCTAAAAACAAAAGACGATCAGGTAAAGAACATACTCAACTTCAAGCGTTGAAAAGCGAGAATCGAATATTAAAAAGGCAAATTGCCTCTCTAAGAAAACAATTGGCTAGAACCGACATCGACCAATATGAAAGTTTAAAAACTTTGGTTGAAAAGGAAAAAAAGAATAAAAGCAAAAAGAATATTATTGGTGATTTAGAACAAGAA
>CAZKQS010000204.1:0-2591 GCA_964554985.1 uncultured Thermoplasmatales archaeon
AAAGTAAACCAATGTACATGGAAAAAGGCGTAAAAATGGTTAAAAGCCCAAATATTGTTATGGCCGAACACCTCTATAAATCAATAAAGCACCCTAATGTTGAAGACTATATGAATGTTGGAGATAATGTAGAAATATTTAGACTCCCATTGTCAAAAAACTCAAAACACTCTGGTAAAAGCATTCAAAAAATTGGACTACCTGATAAAAGCCTTGTTATTGCAATAGAACGAGACAACAAAATAATTGTTCCAACTGAAGTTGTAGAACTTTATTCAGGCGACAAGGTTACAATAATGTCTAGAAAAGATAAAGTTGATAAAATTGCAGTACTTTTTTCAGAGTAGGCATAAATTACTATTTTACGCAAAATATAAATAAAGGGTCTATTATTCAAAACTGTTATTTAACTGGTTTTGAGGAGTATATTATGGAATCCGAAAAAGTTACTAAAACTGGAACTACTACACTTGGAATAGTATGCAAGGAAGGAGTAGTCGTCGCAACTGAAACAAGGGCTACAATGGGTCACTTAATCGCACATAAAGAAACAAAGAAATTGTACAAGATAGATGATCATTTAGCACTTTGTACTGCAGGTCTAGTTGGAGATCTTCAGGTACTTTCTAGATACCTTACTGCTGAAGCAAATCTTTATAGATTAAAAAGAGACACAAAGATGCCAGTAAAAAGTGCAGCTACGCTTATGTCTAACATTATGAACCAAAGAAAATTTATGCCATACTACGTTCAATTGGTTCTTGCTGGATTTGATAGCGATGGAGGACATGTATATTCACTTGATGCGGCTGGCGGATCAATTCCCGACAAATATACATCTGGAGGGTCTGGATCACCTTTTGTGTATGGTGTTTTAGAAGATCACTATCGAGACGATATCTCTATTGAAGAAGGTGTAGATTTAGCTGTAAGAGCGATATATTCAGCAAAAAGTAGAGATTCAGCATCTGGCGGTATGACAAATGTTGCAATTATTACAAAAGATGGATTCAAAAGAATTCCTCAGGATGAAGTCGACAAGCGACTTGATAAAATAAGAAATAAAGAGTAAAATTATTCTAATTCAATTTAAAATATATAATTCATATTTATCTTATATTTATATTTAAAAAAGTGTTTAAAAAGGTATAACATGACAGTAGACGATGTTTTAAGAGAAATTAAAGGAAAAGTAAGGGCGGTAATTCCACCTAGTATAGATGTATCTAATGTAGAATTTGAAGGGGCTTTAGTTGTAATATATACCAAACATCCTGATAAGTTTGCAAAAAATGATGATCTTATTAAGCAACTAGCTAAAATGCTTCAAAAAAGAATAGCAGTTAGACCTGATCCATCAGTCATAACTGATACTGATACAGCTGAAAAGAAAATTAAAAAAATCATTCCAAAAGAGGCTGAAATTTCAAATGTCTATTTTTTACCTGATATTGGTGAAGTTGTAATTGAAGCAGTAAAACCTGGTATAGCTATTGGTAAACAAGGATCTTTATTAAATGAGATAAGAAAGAAGATCAATTGGTCTCCCCGAATTGTTAGAACTCCACCTATTCAATCAAAAACTGTCAAAGACATTAGAAATTATCTTAGATCAATGAGTGAAGAAAGAAAAGAAATCTTAAGAAAAATTGGTAGGAGACTTCATAGAGGTGTTTCTGAAGGTGAAAAATTTGTTAGAGTTACTGGTCTCGGCGGATTTCGACAAGTTGGTAGGTCATGTGCTCTACTTCATACTCAAGACAGTAAAATAATGATTGATTGCGGTATAGATGTTTCATCTGATAATATGACACCATATCTTCATTTACCTGAAGTCCTTCCTTTTGAAACAATTGATGCAGTTGTAATTACTCATGCTCATCTTGATCATTCAGGGTTATTACCTCTGTTATATAAATACGGCTTTGATGGCCCAGTTTATTGCACTCCTCCTACTAGGGACATGAGTACGCTTCTTCAAATGGATTATTTGAAGGTAGCTGCTTCTGATGCAAAAAAGATACCATATTCGGCTGATCATATACGTGAAACTATAAAACACTGCATTACTATGGATTATGGTGATACAACTGATATCACACCAGATGTACGACTTACTTTTCATAACGCAGGCCACATCCTTGGTTCATCTATAGCACATTTTCATGTAGGTGAAGGTCTATATAATATAGCTTTTAGTGGTGATATAAAATACGAAAGAACTTGGCTTTTTAATCCTGCTATTAACCGTTTTCCAAGACTTGAAGCAATTTTTATGGAATCAACATATGGCGGAAGAGAAGATTTTCAGCCTAGCAGAAAAGAAGCAACAGATAGATTAAGTGATATCATACAAAGAACTTTAAAAAAGAAAGGAAAATTACTTGTTCCTGTCTTTGCAGTTGGTCGTAGCCAAGAGGTAATGATTGTTCTTGAAAATCTTGTTAGAACCAAAAAAATTCCAAAGATTAATGTTTATCTTGATGGTATGATATGGGAAGCAACAGCTATTCATACTGCATATCCCGAGTATCTAAATAATAAACTTAGAAATCAAATCTTTCAAAAAGGTCAAAACCCTCTTTTATCTG
>CAZKQS010000205.1:0-2578 GCA_964554985.1 uncultured Thermoplasmatales archaeon
TAGTATTAGTGTATATGCAGCGTCAAATTATAATATTGAAGTTGTAGATGGTCCATCATATTATTTATATAGACAAGAAAAAGATCCAGCAAGATATTATTATTACGTTAATATATCTTTAAAAAATACAGGTACAGAAAAATCAACACCGATAGATCTACATATCTATGAAGATGGTAAGAAATCTGTAGGATGTGATAACTGCAAAGATGTAATATTTGAACCAAATGAAGAAAAAACTTTTACAATTGAATATATGACTTCTTCATATCAAAAATCAATTGAAATAAAATATAAACCTTCAAAGTCTAATGTTATTGAAACAGATAGTAATTCTGCATCTATAACTCTGATTATTAATGGTAAAAATACAAATGATAATACTCCAGGTTTTCAAGTTTTTAGTTTTATAATTGTTGTTTTTGCACTAATTCTATATAAAAAAATAAAAAAATGATATTTTTTATTCTATTTCATTAGCATAAAGCCGTACATTATCAACAATATTTACATTTTCGTCTTCATCATATAAAATGTCAAAAGTTGTTGAATGCCCTGGATTAGGTTTTGGTCTTAATCCAATTATTGTATATTCTTTCTCTGTTAGAATATTATTGTCCTTATCATGGAACTCCGCTGTTATCTTTATATCTATTACTCTATTTAATTTATTTTCAACCCTTCCTATTACTTCTGCACTGTATATTTTACCTTGTTTTGTTTTTTCTAGGTTAAATGAATAATTTACTAGATTTACTACATCTGAATCAAAGAATACGTCGAACTCTTGTTCATTTACAGTTGATTGTATACATCCAGAAAACATTGAAATTACCAGCACTGAAATTATTACAACAATTTTTATAAGTGCGTTTTTCCTCATTTTTGTCACCCATCCACTTTTTGTAATTGATATATACTATACTATTAATATATATTTCTAATATCAAAAAAAGATTTTAGATTTTTCATATAGGAAAAATTAAAAAAGTATATTATATATCATTATTCTTGGTGATGGAATTGGCTGATTTTTCTAACCTTAAAAATACAGATGTTATTAAAAATCTTTTAAATAATCTTATAGATCTATCTGGTAAAAGAACTGAGAAGGGATATGCTATTAGTAGTATTCAATCAGTTATAAATCAATTGCAGGATAAATACGATTTTTTAAAAAATATTGAAATAAATGACAATAGATTTGTTGAAAATGAAGAAATCGTGTCAGTAATGGCTGATTTGAATGATGTTGATTCAACATTAGTTGGTAGTGCTTTAAACGATCTTGTAATTTATACAAACAATAAGTTAGGTAAAAATGCAGGTCATTTTTTTATAAAAGAACTAAAGAGAACTATTGGCGGAGATTATAATACAATTATGAAAGAGATGGGTGTAGATCTAGGTTTAATGCAACTTGAAAAGGAAATAAGAGATCTAAGTACAACTATTAATAAAAAATGATTTTTCTTCTATTAATTAGTTTTTACATTACATTATCCTACTATACTAATAATGATATTTATTTTATTAGTTGTTTTAACAAATGTATAATTAAGATACTTAGTTGCATATGCATCTTTTACTATGCATTAATATTATCACCTGCATATGCACCTATATATATACATGCAAATAAACTATATAAGCACAACAGATATTATTGTGGATAGCACTCTAATGTAGTTGTTTAATGCAACTCTTAGGAGGGATGTGAAAAAGATGGGAAAAGATATACTTAAGATATTAAAAAGAAAAGATGTTGGTGCTATTGGTATTGGTGCGATGATTGTTTTTATCGCTATGGTACTTGTCGCGGGTATTGCTGCTAGTGTACTTGTTCAAACAGCGAACAAACTTGAAATTCAAGCAATGACAACCGGTGAACAGACCACAGCAGAAGTTGCAACTGGTTTAAGTGTCGTTGATATTGAAGGAAATATTGGGACTGCAGATATTGCTAGGATGACTATCACTGTTCAGCCAAGAGCTGGATCTGGCGATATTGATTTATCAGAAACATTCCTTGAGATATCTGATTCAGCAATTAAAAACATATTAAAATATGATTCTGGGTCTTTTACAGACACTGAAGATATTAACGGGAATATAATGACTCCGGGATTTTTCAGTAGTTTAACTGGTCAAACTTTCGGTATAATTGTACTTGAAGATGCTGATGGATCTTGCACATCTGGAACGCCTGTCATTAACCGTGGAGATAAAGTAATGTTGACAGTTCTATGTGACTCAGACAAGGCATTCAACCGAGAGATACCTGAAAGAACAGATGTATGGGGTATGGTCCAACCAGAAGATGGATCAGCTGGTGTATTTGGCTTTAGAACTCCTGCATCATACGAAGGAGATTCGGTGTTTGATCTATATTAATGGAGGTGAATGATAGGATGAAATTATTAAAAAATCTCAAAAATAAGGATGTTGGTGCTATTGGTATTGGTGCGATGATTGTTTTTATCGCTATGGTACTTGTCGCGGGTATTGCTGCTAGTGTACTTGTTCAAACAGCGAACAAACTTGAAATTCAAGCAATGACAACTGGTGATGAAACAAC
>CAZKQS010000206.1:0-2573 GCA_964554985.1 uncultured Thermoplasmatales archaeon
ATTTTTCCTCTGTATATTTCTTCCCCCACAGTCAAGATATAACAATAATTGAAATAAAAATTTATATGAATATCCTATCAATAGATAATATCGATACACTATTTATCTATCTAAAAATCTATTTTTTCACCGCAGTAAGGACATCTGTTTGAATCATATGGTATAGATCCTCCGCATTCAGGACAAACTCTGTATCTTTTTGTTTGTTTTTTATATTTGTTTTGTGGATAGACAAAATTTATTTTCCGATCAGGTATAATTGATCCTATTAAAAATAATAGTATTCCTACTAAAATTAAAGGCCAAGTACAAATTATTCCAATACCAAATGTAAAAAAAGTAATCAATGCACCAAATAACGCAAGAATAATTCCTAGTATGACCATAGGTACATTCATTTTTTTGCCTCTTAAAAAAATAAACAATAAACTGTTTAATTTTTTTTATTCAAAAACAATATCGATGTCTAGTTTCCCTGTGATTTCCTTATACCGATTTCTTATCGTTACTTCAGTAACCCCTGCAATTTCAGCAACTTCACGTTGTGTTCTTCTCTCACCACACAGTAGCGAAGCAATGTAAAGTGCTGCAGATGCAATACCAGTTGGACTTCGTCCGCTTGTAAGTTCTTTTTTAGCTGCTTGTTTTAGTATCTCGATTGTTTTGATCTGAACTTCGTTTGAAAGTTTTAGCTGACTGCAGAAACGTGATATATAGTCCTGTGGCATTGTTGGAAGAAGTTTTAGTTCAAGTTTCCGTGATATTTCTCTGTAGTTTCTTCCTATTTCTTTCTTTTTTATTTGAGAAACACTGCTAATTTCTTCAAGAGTACGGGGTACGTTACATTGTCTGCATGCTGCATATAAAACAGCTGCTGATACTCCTTCAATGCTTCTACCTCGTGTTAGTTTTTGTCTTACAGTTCTCCTGTATATCATAGCTGCTGTTTCTCTAACGTTTCTAGGTAAGCTTAAAGATGATGACATTCTATCAAGGTTTGATAGAGCTATTGCAAGGTTTCTTTCTGTCCCATCACTAATCCTTGTTCTGGTCTGCCATTTTCGCAGGCGGTAAAGCTGTGCTCTATTTCTAGTGGGAATTGTTTTACCATATGCATCACGATTCTGCCAACCAATGTTAGTTGATAGACCCTTATCATGTCTTCTGTATGTCATCGGTGAGCCTGTTCTAGCTTTCTTTTCACGTTGTTCACTGTCAAAAGCACGCCACTCTGGCCCGTGGTCTATAAAATCTTGATCTATAACTAGACCACAGTCCTCACAAACAAGCTCAGCTCTAGAGTAATCTTTAGTTAGATGTTTGTTACCGCATTTTGGACACTTTTGTGTTTCTTCTATTCTTTGTTTGTTTTTCTTGTTCCCTTTTTTATCTCTCAATTTGATCAAACCTATTTTGAAACCAAAGGAATTTTTTTTACAAAAAAATAAAGATATGTTTTTTTATATCTTTTTTACGTTTACTGCTTTAGGGCCTCTGTCTGAATCTTCTTTTTCATATTCGACTTCGTCATCTTCTTGAAGCCTTGTACCCTCGGCTATATCGTTCTGATGGACAAAAATGTCTTTTCCTTCTTCATCAATAATAAATCCATAGCCTTTCATCGAGTTAAACCATTTTACTTTGCCTTTCATATTATTTTCCTCATTTTTTACATATTTTCTAAAAGAACTTAAAGAAAAATCCCTTAAATTTTGATTAAATCAAAAATATGGAATAATAATCTACATTCTTTTTTTCAATAGAACGGGACATACTATAAATAGATTTCTACTATTTTTGTTAAAAACGTCTTTTTTTATTTTTCCAACGTTTGTTTTTATGTGGTTTTTTGTTTTTTTGATGTCTATTGTTATGTGGTTTTTTATTTTTCCAATGTCTTTTATGAGATGATTTTTTACCAGTATTTGTTTTTCTAAAAAAAGTTACCTTTTTAAATTCTGGAACGTCTTCTCTTTCAATTTCAAGTTCATCGTTACTCTGTACTCTTCTAAAGTTATCATGATCTCTTTTTGTAAGAAGAGTTACTGCTTTTCCATTTTCACCAGCACGAGCAGTCCTTCCTACTCTGTGAATATAATCAGTAGAGGTCTTTGGTACATCATAGTGATATACGTGAGTTACATTTTGTATGTCAAGTCCTCTAGCTGCTACATCAGTTGCGACTAGCACCTCAGCTTTTTCTTTTTTTAAAGCATTTAGAGAACGCATTCTATTCTTTTGACTCATACCACCATGTATAGCTGAAGCATTAATTCCATGGTCCCTAAGGTTTTTTGCAACAACATCTGACTCTCTTCTAGTTGCACAAAAAACAATTGATAGCTCTGATTTTTCATTTTTTAGTAAATGTAAAAGAATTGAAAATTTGTTATTCTGCTGGTATATATCGTAATATACCTGCTCAAGTTTACTGCTATCAACTTGGGATTGTGTTTCAATAATAATTGGGTTTTTAAGATGTTTTTTCATCAGTCCATCGACTGCATTTTTAATAGTTGCACTAAACATTAAAGTCTGCCTATCTTTGGGCATTGATCTAATTATTTTTTCTA
>CAZKQS010000207.1:0-2565 GCA_964554985.1 uncultured Thermoplasmatales archaeon
TTTTCTTAATATCAAAGTCAACCTTTATAAGAGGCACTTTATACTTACGTATTGCTGCGTCTCCCTTGTCCTCAAAAATAGACTGTATTGCTGGCTCTAGTTGGTTCATTCTCATCTGTCGCAACTTATACGTACTTCTAGCAGATGTGTCAGTTCTCTCAACTCGTTGTAAGTTGTCCTCATCTATAACCTCACCTAATATAATAGCCTGGTTAACCGGTTGGCTAAAATCCTCGATAATAGTCATATTAGTGACATTGTGGCCATACTCAATAATCACATCGTCAGTTTTATCCTCACCTAGTATTGATGAAACGTTTAAAACTTTAGCATCTGTTATTTCAAAATCTAACCCCCCATCAGCTATCCCCATAATTGCATCCCCAATATTGTCGTTTTGATAAATAACATCTGCCGTATAAGTGGTGTCTATTGTGCCTGTAGTTATCCCAAAATCACCATCAGTCTTAGCTTGTGTGGTTGATATAAGCCCCTCAATAACATCTCCGGCATCCTCCAACTCATAGCGTTCAAAAGACTCTGTGAATCTGTGAAAAAACTGTTCAAACCAGGTATAACATGTAATCTCAGACCAGTTATTACCCTTAGCGTCTAAGTTAGATCTTCTTACAGCCTGTTCACCAGCCCAAACCCTAGTCGAATCTGTGCCGTGTTCTCTGTAAATCTCTATGGTGTTTTTTCTTAAATCTATTAAATCAGCTTTATCATCTGAGACAGAGACATCAAACTCTGCCTGTCCATAATTATTAAGACGTTTACCAAAAGTTAACTTTCTAAAATTATTAAGTTCTCCCAAATCAGGTACTACTACTCTATAACCAAGAGGCATATCAAAAAGATATGTACCCTTGATCTGAAGCGTTCTATCACTATCTGCTTCTTGAATTCCCAAAGATTGTACTTGTCTGTCAGATGTTTCTACAAATACACCATAAATTCCACCTATGGGATGAGAACCAATTGAAGAAAATCCTAACATTTTTTAATCCAGCAATTATTACCATCTACACAAACTTGTATTTTAAAATCTCCATAATCTAGTTCTGTGACATTAAATACTGTGTCTTTGTTAACTCCACCCCGTTGTGAAATAAACGGGTGTAATTCTTTAGTTTCTTTGGGAAGTTTCCAATCTTTAAAAAAAAAGTGATTAGGTGGTTTTTTATCAAAGTTCATGACATTATTCCCTCAAGACGCATTGTTGCGTTGACAATACCAGGATTATCCGGGCTAATTGATAATGCTATGTAATAATCGTGAGATGTATCGCTTGTCTTGTCATCTAATGCTAGACCCGCGGTTCTGTTTACAGCATTTGTCCAGTTAGTATCCCCAACTTCAGCGGCGTATGTGTCGATGTACTCAGATGGTTGTGATGGGCTAGAACCGTTATAAGTATAAAATAGCGCATCCTCTATAGCAAACGTTCCGTCTGTGACGTTAATTGTTAAACAAGCATCGGAGTTTGAAATGGTATCTAGATCGACAGTTGATCCACCATCTACCTGAATTTCTGTACCTGATATGTATTTGTTGTTTTTAGGTGTATTGCCGCTTGACTTATCAGCTCCAGCGCTTGTCTTAACGTGAGTTGATTCGTTCCATTCTTCTACAATAATATTGGAGTTGAACGTACCATTACAAAAAAATAAATAATCTGTTTCTTCGATTTCGGTGTCGGATGTGCCTTGTAATTTCCATGTAAATATCATAAATCCTCCTATATGCCGTTATAGGCATGTCTATAAGTTAATGTTAGCTCAGTATCCCCAGTCGTTCCAGATACATCAAAACCTATACTATTAACACCTGGTTGCAACCCGAAAAAATCACCTGAGAATATTGAGTAAGCGTTAGAGCCGTCTTTAGTTACAGTGTGTTCTAGTGTGTCAATTACAACTACTTCACCTGCTGATAAGTCATCTACATCTAAACTCTCACCTGTACTTAAATTTTGAATGTTAATTGATGTTCCCGGACCAGTTAGGGTAAGCACAACGTCTGTTAACTCTGTTCCATTATTGGTTATAGTATCTGAACCACCAACTGTTACAGTTTCAACTTCTTCTGTTTGTGAAAATAGTCGCCAATCAGGTGCTTGCAGTTCAAACAAAAACCCATGTACTTGATGTGTGTAGGGCATGGTAAGGCGAATAATCTCAGCCTCAAAGCGAAGTGTTAGATCATCATAAGAGGTAACCTCAAATAGTTTCATTGTGCCTCGCTGTCGTAGTACAGACAATAAATTACGTCGTTGTGTAAACTTATCACCTACCAAATCACCCTGAAACGACATTCTTCGTCTGCCAAACTTACTATTTATATAATGCGCTCCTCCTTTACCTGCCACGTCCTCAATTGAAGCTAATACTTCAGGATATTCAAACCCATCAAACGATCTCAATATCGTTCCATTTGAGTTGTCATAAAACGTAAATGACTCGCTGGTGTCTTGGTCTGTTATTTTTATTTGTTTCATACGATTGATGATTTGAATCCTAATTCTCTAATTATCATATCAACATCTGATTTTTCGTTCACCTG
>CAZKQS010000208.1:0-2557 GCA_964554985.1 uncultured Thermoplasmatales archaeon
CTCTAACATCTTCAACTTGATCAGCAGTAATTTTTGCCTTACAAGGACCTACTCTATCAATACTTTCAAAGGCTGCTGCAAGAATCACAGTTTCGACTTTATCAAGTGATGTTGGAAGAGTGATTTCGCCTTCGCTTTTTCCATTCTTTGAATTAAGCTCAACCTCAATTCTACCTACTCTTGCAGACCTCTGTAGCTCACGAAGGTCTAACTCATCGCCGAGCAAACCTTCAGTCTGGCCAAAAATAGCTCCAACTACATCTGATTTTTCAATTATTCCATCTGCCTTTATATGCGCTCTAATTAAATATTTAGTTGTTGCAGGATCAATTGTCATTATTTATCACCTTAGTTAATTTTTACTGAAAAATAGCACCTTTATCCGCTTTTTAGTGTGGTTTAGCAAATAATAGGTGTTATACCTAAATATGCTGCTTGTAAATCCCAATTTTGTTAAGTCTTAAGCGTTTGATATAAGTTAAATCTTAAATTATTAAATGCACAAATTAAAGTGCTATTTTTCAAGTACATATTCTTCCAAATATGTATTATTATATTAATTGTTAGCTTTGCGCCATATTTAAATGTTATGCCAGTATTCAGCATAAAAGATTCAGTATGAAAGAAAAGATTTACATTGGTGTAGCATGGCCATATGCAAATGGTTCACTTCATTTAGGTCATATCGCAGGATGTTATTTACCTTCAGACATATTTGCACGATACAACAGACTAAAAAAAAATGATGTTTTAATGGTATCAGGAAGTGATGAGCATGGAACACCAGTTACAATTACTGCAGATAAAGAAAATACAACTCCACAGAACATAGTCGATAAATTTAATGAAGAACACACAAAAAACATGAAACATATGGGTATTTCTTTTGATCTATTTACAAGAACTACAACAAAAAATCATGAAAAAGTTGTAAAAGAAATTTTCAAAGAATTATATGATAAAAATTTTATCTATGAAAAAGAAGTTGAAGCATTCTACTGCACTAAATGCAAAAGATTTTTGCCAGATAGATACATAGAAGGAACCTGTCCATACTGCCAAAATGAAAATGCAAGAGGTGACCAATGTGATGAATGCGGGAAAATACTTGACCCGCAAGATCTTAAAAATATAAAATGTAAGATTTGCAATTCACATCCCAAAATTAAAAAAAGCACACATCTTTTTTTTGCTTTAAGTAAATTTGAAGAAAAACTAAAAACATGGATGAAAGACAAAAAACATTGGAAATCAAGTGTATTCAAATTTACAAACAACTGGCTCAAAGATGGGCTAAAAGATAGAGCTATAACCCGTGATATGAAATGGGGAATAAATGTACCAATTAAAGGTTATGAAGATAAAAGAATCTATGTATGGTTTGACGCAGTAATAGGATACCTAGCTGCAAGCAAGGAATGGTCAAAAAAACAAAAAGATAAAGACAAATGGAAAAGTTGGTGGGAAAACACAGATGCAAAACACTATTATTTTCTTGCAAAAGACAACATTCCATTCCACAGCATCATTTGGCCATCGATTCTAATGGGATATGATAAAAACCTAAACCTACCATATGATATCCCAGCAAACGAATATCTAAAACTTGAAGGTGAACAGTTCTCAAAGAGTAGAGGCATTGCTGTATGGGTTCCTGACATTATAAAAAACCTTGATGCAGATCCAGTAAGATACTATTTATCAATAAATATGCCTGAAAACAAGGACACTAACTGGTCATGGGAAGATTTTGTATCAAAAAACAATGATGAACTAGTTGGAGCATATGGAAATTTTGTACACAGGGTAATTACTTTTACAAGTAAAAACTATGGTGAAATCCCAGAAATCAAAGAACTTGATGAACTTGATAAAAAAGCACTTGAAGAAATAAAAATCGCTTCAGAAAAAATATCAGATGCAATAAAGAACTGTAAATTCAAGATAGGTCTTAGAGAAGCAATGAATCTAGCTAAATTTGGAAATAGGTATTTTAATGAAAAACAGCCCTGGAAACTGGTTAAAGAAGACAGGAAAAAATGTGGAACGGTTCTTCACATATGTCTGAAAATAATAAATGCACTTGCAATTTTTACTCATTCATATTTACCTTTTTCATCAGAAAAAATTTGGAAAATGCTTGGAAATAAAGACGATATAGATAAACAAACTTGGGATGATGCATTTAATGATTTAAATGTTGGAACTGAATTAGTTCGACCAAAGCCTTTATTTAAGAAACTATCAATTGAGGAGTTTATGACAGAAGAAAAAGACCCTTTTTCAAAGCTTGATTTGCGTGTTGCAAGAGTAGTTGATGTAAAAGACCATCCTAATGCTGATAAATTATATATGCTTCAGTTAGACCTAGGTAGTTTAGGAAAAAGAGTCATAGTTGCTGGTATGAAACCATATTACACAAAAGAAGAACTGAAAGAAAAAAATATAGTAGTTGTTGCAAACCTAAAACCAGCTAATATACGCGGTGTTAAATCAAATGGTATGCTTTTAGCTGCTGAAGACGGAAAAGGAACATGTTCACTGCTTGATCCAAAAG
>CAZKQS010000209.1:0-2557 GCA_964554985.1 uncultured Thermoplasmatales archaeon
AAGCATCATCTTGCACCAACTTATGGTGGATATACTCCGCTTGCACCTGAACACGAAGATTACATGCTAATTGATAGAATACCTGATATTTTTGTAACTGGCCACGTGCATCTTGCTCAAATTAGTGACTACAGAGGTGTAACACTATTAAATGCTTCTTCCTGGCAATCTCAAACAAGCTATCAAAAAATGCTAAATTTTGTACCTGATTCAGCAAAACTTCCGATAGTTGATCTAAAGACAAATAATGTTACTATGATGGATTTTAGTAAAAAAATATAAAAAATTTACAAAACTTTTAAACACAATATTTGCATTATAGAACTTTACTAGTTTTAAAGGATCTGTAGAGTATGGGCGGGGATCAAGCAAAAGACATTGCCATGAGTAAAGAAATGCAGAGATATTTTTCAGAATTACAAAAAGAAATAGATAATGCATATAAAATCGCAAAAAAAGCAAGAAAAAAGGGTCTAGATCCAGAAAAAAAAGTCGAAATCCCACAAGCAAAAGATTTAGCACAAAGAGTAGAAGAACTAGTAGGACCTAAAGATATCGCACCAAAGATAAGAACTGTTACAAAAAAAATAAAAAACAGAGAACTAGTAAGCCTAGAAATTGCAAAAAGTATTGCAAAAAACAAAGAAAAATATAATTTTAAATCAAATGAAGAGGCACTAGACCAAGCAGTAAGAACTGGTCTAGCAATACTTACAGAAGGAGTGCTCGTGGCACCACTTGAGGGAATTGCTGATGTAAAACTAGGTAAAAACAATGACGGAACAAATTATGTCGATCTATATTTTTCAGGACCAATACGTTCAGCAGGTGGAACAGGCCAAGCTATGAGCGTTTTAATTGCGGATGTAGTAAGAAGACAGATGAAGATAGACAAATACAAACCAACAAAAGGTGAAATCGAACGATACAAAGAAGAAATACCACTATACAAAAGAGCACAACACCTACAATACACTCCAACTGTTGATGAAATAGATAAAATTGTATCAAATTGCCCTGTGTGTGTAAACGGAGAAGGAACAGAAAAAGAAGAAGTAACTGGATATAGAGACTTACCTAGAATAGAAACAAACAGACTTCGCGGAGGAGCATGCCTAGTTATAGCAGAAGGAATGTGTCTTAAGGCACCAAAAATTCTAAAACACGTAAAAAAACTCAAACTTAAAGGCTGGGACTTTTTAGATATATTTGTAAACAAAGGAAAAAAAGATGAAGAATATAATGAAAAAAACGAAAATAAAATCCCAGAGATAAAACCAAAGACAAAATACATTGGAGAGGTAATAGCTGGAAGACCAGTCTTTTCACATCCAAGTAGAAAAGGAGGACTTAGACTAAGATACGGCCGAGCAAGAACAGCGGGTCTAGCATCAACAGCGATAAACCCACTTACTATGCACATAGTTGATGAGTTTATAGCAATAGGCACGCAACTAAAAACAGAAAGACCAGGTAAAGCAACAATAGGAACACCTTGTACAACTATAGAAGGGCCAACGGTCCTACTACAAAATGGAGATTTTATAAAAATAAAAAAAGCAAAAGAAATAGATAAAACAAAGATAAAAAAGATAATAGATCTAGGAGAAATACTAATACCATACGGAGAATTTTTAGAAAATAACTCTCTACTTCCAGATGCAAGCTACACATATGAATGGTGGATCCAAGAATTACAAGAAAAACTAAAACTCTTACCAGAAAAAAACACAAATGAAAACATAAAAAAAGCAGATGAAAAAACAAAAGAAATAATAAACAAAGAACTTGGAAGAAAAATAAACCTAGAAAAACCAGAGTTTAAAGATGCAATAGAAATATCAAAAAAATATAAGATACCACTTCATCCAAAATACAATCTTTTCTGGCATGATTTAACAACTGAAGAAATCAAAAAACTTAGAGAATATATAATTTCAAATGGTGAAATAAAAGACAAAAAGCTCTATCTTAAAGATAAAGAAGAAATAAAAAATATAATAATAGAATTAGGAGCATTACATAAACAAAGAGAACAAAAACTAATTTTTAAAGAATACAAAGACTCAATCATATACACATTAGGTCTAGAAAATAAAGAAGGAAAAATAGTTGAAAAAAATAAAATTTCTGAAGAAAAAAACCCTTTAAAACTTGTATCAAAACTGTCTGGTATAAAGATAAGAGCACACGGTCCAATCAGAATAGGTACGCGTATGGGAAGACCAGAAAAAGCAGCTGAAAGAAAAATGCGGCCACCGCCACATGTGTTGTATCCAGTTGGAAACTATGGGTCTAACCAACGACTTCTTGGTAAAGCAGCAGATAAAGGAATAATAGAACTAGAAGCAGGAACTAGAATCTGTCCTAAATGTAAAAAAAAGACATACAAACTAACATGCAAGTGCGGAACACATACAGAGATAGACAATAATCGAATAGAAATCCATGACATTAATCTAGCAAACGATTTAAATATTGCAAAGAAAAATATAAAAGAAAGAAGACTGCCTGAAACAATAAAAGGGGTAATGGGAACAATATCAAAAAATAAAAC
>CAZKQS010000210.1:0-2554 GCA_964554985.1 uncultured Thermoplasmatales archaeon
GCCGCTGACCTTTTTGGGTGGCTTTGTATCAACATAGAGAATTTTTTTATCTCTTTTCATATAGATCTCGCCGATTCCATCCACTTCAAAGTTAAAACCTTCCTCGATATCACCTGATACTCCAAAATAATCCTTTACTAGATTATTTATATCTGGATGATGTCCTCTTTTAATCTTATATTCTCTCATTTTTTGTACAACCCTAATTACTGAAATAAAAAAATCAATTATTAAATTTTGGTTTTATATTAATTCAAAAGCCTTTTTCACAGCTTCCTCTGCTGATTCAACTATGTAATAATCAGATTGAATGCCGTTCATCAAGCATTTACTTGTAATCTCATCTACACATCCGCCAGTTCCTTTGATTAGAATAAGTGGTTTATTTGAAATCATTCGAAAAGAAATCTCATTTAAAGTACCCCATCGTCCTCCAATTGCAATTGTAACATCGCCTGTACGTGATACAAGATAATTACGTATATTACCTAGTCCTGTTGGAATTGCAATATCGATGTATTTATTTGCTTCATTATTTTCAAAGGGCATTATTCCAACGGTAATTCCACCTTCTTTTTTTGCACCCCTACAGCATGCTTCCATCACCCCGCCATGACCACCGCATACAATTACACCGTCATTCTTTGCAACAAGCATTCCTACTTCTTCAGCTGTTTTAATGGCATGATCTGACAAAGATTGGTCTCCAACATCACTACCGCAAACTGAGATCAATTTTTTCATATTATTAGAATATCTTAAGAATTTTTTAAACTTTGTACCAAAAATGCATAGTTTTAAAAAATTTGAGCATATAAGAAAAAATATGGACTCATATGCTTTAGAATTAAATAACATTACAAAAAGTTACAAAGATCTAAAGGCAGTAAACAACTTAAATCTTAAAATAAAAAAAGGAGAACTTTTTGGATTCTTAGGACCTAATGGTGCTGGAAAGACAACTACAATAAAATCAATAATCGGCCTGATATATCCAGATTCTGGCTTTGTAAAAATAAATGGAAAAGATGTTTTTAAAAATCAAAAAGAAATAAAGAAAAATATTGGTTATTTACCAGAAAAAGTTTCTTTTTATAATAAACTTACAGCTTTACAAAATCTTAATTTTTATGCTGAAATTAAACAAGTTCCAAAAGAAAGATGCATTGAATTAATCAAAGAATTTGGCCTTTATGAATTTGCTGATAAAAAAGTAGGTCAATATTCAAAAGGAATGACGCAGAGACTTGGGATCGCTAGAGCAATGCTTGGAAATCCAAGTATATTATTTTTAGATGAACCGACATCAGGTCTTGATCCAAGAGCCGTAAAATGGGTTAGAAACAAAATAAAAGACCTTAATAAAAATGGTGTTACAATATTTATTTCATCTCATATCTTAAGTGAAATCCAAGAAACATGTACTCAGGTTGGTATAATAAATAGAGGGAATCTAGTAGCCCAGGATTCAGTAGAAAAATTAAGTTTAAAATTGCAAATCAAACCTAAAATAATTGTTACAATTGATAACATAACTGATAAAGTTCAAAAAATTGTTAAAAATATCAAGGGAGTAGAAAAAATCCAAATATCAGGGAATAATTTGACTGTTTATTGCGATTTGTTGAATAGATCAAAAGTTATATATGAACTAGAAAAAAACAATGTAAAAATAAAAAACTTTGAAACAGAAAAAAGCTCTCTTGAAGATGTCTTTATGAAATACACAGAAGGAGAGTAATTAAAATGGATAAAACTGTTTTTTATTTAGCAAAAAAAGAAGTTATTGATAATTTTAGGAACTACTGGATCATAATATTAAGTATAATTTTTACAATCCTTGTACTTGTATTTTCATATTTTGGATCAACTGGATTTGGTTCTGGTTTTAGAGAACTAGATGTAACAGTAGAACTATTAAAATCAGCAGTGGTACTAATAATCCCTATAATTAGTTTAATGCTTGGATATGCATCAATTGTAAAAGAGATAGAAGAAGGATCAATGTTAAGCCTTCTTTCTTATCCTATAAAAAGATATGAAGTCATTCTTGGAAAATTTTTAGGATTAGGTAGTGTTATATCAATAATAACATTAATTGGATTCTTAGTTTCAGGGGCAGTCATTGCAATAAATACCCAAAACTCTGATTTTATATACTATTTTGGTTTTATCGGTGCAACTATATTACTTGGCTTAGGTTTTTTAAGTGTTTCACTATTTTTGTCAACAATTCTAAAACAAAGGACCACAGCAATAGGTGCAGCAATATTTTTGTGGATTTTTTTTGCAATAATATGGCAGATTCTAATTATAGGTATAGCACTTTCAATTATGAGCAGTGGAGTAATGAACCCTCCAGATTGGTTTCCATATTTAAACCTTGTAAATCCTTTAACCGCAATCACATATTACGGTGGATCTCCTCCACCTGAATTACACTGGATAATGGTTTCCTACCTATCTTGGATTATAATCCCATTAGGTCTTTCATTTATAGTTTTTGAGAAAAAAGACATATAAAAAAACGCCCACAAAACTTTTAAATACCACT
>CAZKQS010000211.1:0-2511 GCA_964554985.1 uncultured Thermoplasmatales archaeon
ATAAAATCCTTAAATTTGCGTTCCTAATCGGGGTGTAGCGCAGCCCGGTAGCGCGCTTCGTTCGGGACGAAGAAGTCGGAGGTTCAAATCCTCTCACCCCGACAGACCGCATTGTTTTCGATGCGGTTTTTTTTATGTATCAAGGCGTTTTTGGATGTGGAATTTTTCTGTTTTGATTTAATTCATTAATTTTAATCTTTAATGATAGGTAGTTGATCAATCGGGCAGGGTATGTCGGGAACTATGATGATAAAACGCTCCGCAGCAAGCGCAGTTATTTGTGCTTTTCTATTGTTTGTACTTCAGTATTACTCTTTCGCACAGTCTGAAAACGACGATGATAAAGTCATTTACATCCCCCATATTTCTTCCGGGGACTCAGTTAAATCGATTAAGTCCCTGGTAAAAGATATTGAAGATGTTATCAGGGAAAAGAAAATAACCGACACTGATTATTCCATCGCTGTTTATTCGTTTGACCAAAAGAAATACCATTACAAAAAAAATATTGAAACTCCGCTGACGCCTGCATCGCTGACAAAGCTCTTTACATCCTATTCGGCGCTCAAATTGCTCGGATATGACTTTATGCTTAGGACTGTCGTCTTCGCCGATACTGTTGTTACAAAGGACAGCGTTCTCCACGGAGACCTATACATCATTGGCTACGGCGATGCATTGCTTACCGTCGCCGATATTGAGCATTTGGCCGATGTTGTTAAAGCGCATGGGATAAAAAAAATCACAGGCAACGTCTTTGCCGATGTTTCCTTTTTCGACGAAAAGACTGACAGACTTGTTTACAGCGGTGACGACGACCGTGTAGAACCTTTGCCCCCGATAACCGCGCTCAGCCTGGAGCGTAATACCGCTACTGTGCTTGTTCAATCCGGAAACAGAGCCGGTCTGCCTCTGAATGTACAAATAGTTCCCGGTTCGGAAAGCTTTATCATCGAAAACACAGCCAAAGTACGCGCTTACAGTAAGAAATCCGGCAGTTTGAAACCGGAATATATTGAATATTATGACGCTCAAATGTTCGGCGACGCTAATCCGGAGCCAACGCCACTCCGATCCTGGTCTTCGGTAAAGATCAGATCGAAGCCGGACACCGCTGATCTGCAGAAAATTACCGTTTCCGGATATTTATACCCTAATAAAACTTATTCATATCGACACTACATTCTGCAACCAGGTCTTGCAGCTGCAGGTTGCCTTAAAGACAGGCTTATCTCCGGCGGTGTAGACGTCGCGGGAGGCATTGGATACCGATCAAAAGACACTGCAGACATGTTCAACCTTGCAGAATGCTCTAAACCATTGATTGAATTGTGCAGCCTGCTGACAAAGAACAGCGACAATTACCTTGCCGAGAACGTCTTCAAGCTTATCGGCGCCGGAAATGCGATTGGAAAGGACAACGCAGTGCAGGCCAGGAAGTATCAAAAGGCTTTGTTCCGCTCCACAGGCATTCCCTTCGACAAATGTAAGCTCAATGACGGCTCCGGCCTTTCACGAAGGAACCTTCTGACTGTTCAATCCGTCATTACGCTTCTTATTAAAGCCAGGCAAGAGGCTTTCGCCGGCGTCTTCGACTCCACGATGTCCGTCGCAGCGTTTGACGGCACTTTGAAAAAGCGCATGGCAGACACACCGGCCGAAAATAATCTCCGCGGAAAGACCGGTACACTCCGCAATGTCAGCGGACTGGCCGGCTACACAAATACCCTGGACGGCGAACTCCTTGCTTTTGCAATTATTTGGAACGGAAACTACATCGGAAGGTACAAGGAAGCCGAAGATGAGATTGGCATCCTGCTCTCGCAATTCTTTTATTTCAACGAAGAGTATTGAGCGCCTGACGAAGGCTGCCGGTCTTGTTTTAAAAAGCTTTTCCGCATTTTTACGATGCTTTATTGATTCTTCTGACGTCATTATTGGCCTTTCTTAGAGCTTTACAGAAAAATCTGCAGGCTTTTTTAGCATATTATAATAAGATATTCCGATTTCATAGCTTTCCGAAGAGGTTTCTGCAGCTTCCGCGAGAGTTTCTGCAGCTTCCGCGAGGGTTTCTGCAGCTTCCGCGAGGGTTTCTGCAGCTTCCGAAAGGGTTTCTGCTCTTTATGAAAAGTCATCAAAGTCCTTAAATGCCTCGTAAATCTTATAAAATGATATTATTAATTTGAAAATAGTATATTTTAGAATCCTTAAAGCATGATATTATTGATTTGCATAGCTATCTAAAGATAATTGCAGACTATTAGCCATGTTTTTATGTTAATATTATATGTTATAATTATCTTTTATACAGTAAAATATTCATTAAATAAATTATGTATCTATTTAATAATTAAAATGAATAACTATCATTTAATATCCCGGTCATTATAAAGGAATTGCTGTCTTATCAAAAGACATTGATATTACTTCAAAGACTTTTGCCCGGGTTTCTAAGTCTTTTGCCCGGGTTTCTAAGTCTTTTGCCCGGGTTTCTAAGTCTTTTGCCCGGGT
>CAZKQS010000212.1:0-334 GCA_964554985.1 uncultured Thermoplasmatales archaeon
CTTTTGTTTTTTTTCTAAACCTAATTTTTTATAGGTATTAATAATTTCTTCAGACATACGATAAAAAAATCTATGTTAAGAAACCTTATAATATTTTTGTCATAAATTGCAACTAATTCTTGAGAGATTTGGTTGAAAATTTAACAATTCGGTTTAAAATACTATTTTTAGGCAATTTTAATTATTTATGATATTTAATACTCTCTTTTCATCAGGAATTGAATTAAAAATTTTATCATTCACATGCAACAGCACCCTAATTTTAGGTAAAACATTATATACTATTTTCCCTATATTAATATATTTATTCAGGTGACTACTGACTCAATATGGA
>CAZKQS010000212.1:344-2509 GCA_964554985.1 uncultured Thermoplasmatales archaeon
TAGATAGGGGTAAAAAAATGTTTTACAAAAATAAAAAAGGATTTGTATTGCTAGTTTTAACGTTGTTTTTATTTGGATCAATACTTGTTCCAAGTTTTTCAGGCAAAATTCAAAAAAAGAATGTAGATATAAAGGATTTAGAGTCAGAATCAAATTCTAACATATATGATCTTTTGATTATTACACCAACTGAGTTCAAGGCTCTTTTAGAAAAACTCAAAAATCACAAAAATAGTGTCGGTGTTAAAACAAAGATTTTAACATTATCTGAAATCTATGATCATTATATTTTTGGAAGGGACAAACCTGAGAAAATAAAATATGCAATAAAAGATTCTTATGATGAATATGGGATTAAATATGTATTACTTGTCGGCAGTTACAAAAAACTGCCTGTTAGATATGTACATAACTCTGATATGACCTATAGTTACAAAGAAAAAAAATATATCTCTGAGTTATATTATGCTGATCTTTATAACTCTGAAAAAGATTTTCAGACTTGGGATTCAGATGGTGATTCTTTATTTGGTGAGTGGATTGTAAATAAAAGCAATGCTCGTGATAAATATATTGATCTCTATCCTGATGTTTATGTCGGAAGACTTGCCTGCAGAAATATTTTTGAAGTAATGATAATGGTAGATAAAATAATTACCTATGAAACAGAAACCTATAGTTCTGATTGGTTTGATCGTTTTGTTGTGGTTGCAGGTGACACCTATGCTGAAGGAGAGTATCCTTTCAATACTTCTGGTTATGAAGGTGAAGAAAACACAGTTCATGCAATAGAGAATATGAGTTCCTTTGAATCAGTTAAACTCTGGATTTCAAATGGTAATTTTACTGGACCCAAAGATGTAATAAATACAATGAATGATGGATGCGGAGTAATGTTTTTTGATGGACACGCTTCACCAATTGCATGGGGAACTCATCCCTATAACAGCCATGAGTTTATATTTGGTTTGAAAAACACAGATATGTGGAAATTATGGAATGGATATAAACTACCTGTAGTTGTAGCAGGAGCGTGTCATAACGCCCAATTTGATATCACGCCTTTAAATCTAATAAAGCATCCTTTAACATCTCCAAATCATGGTACATATGGTCTTGAATGCTGGGCATGGAAACTAGCTAGTAAACCTTTTGGTGGATCTATTGCTACTATTGCAAATACTGGCCTAGGTATGAGCAAAGAAGATAAAGTATCTATGGGGGGTGCAGGAGACTATATGAATCTACAGTTTTTCTATGTATATGGAAACGGTGTATCAGACATTCTTGGTGAATGCTGGGGTAAGGCAATATCTAGATATGTAGATTCGTATCCGGTGAATTGGACTATTTCTGATTCATCAAAATATGTTTATGACAATAAATACGATCTAAAAACAGTTCAGCAGTGGACACTTCTAGGTGATCCAAGTCTAAAAATTGGTGGATATGATTTAGATTAAAATATCAAAAAATATTAAATTACATTTCTGTATTTTAATCTTTAATCTTATTTTCTAAAATTTTAGTTTGTTTCAGAGTATTATAAAGAAATATTTTTACAAAAAATTATTTGATATAAAACAAGTTAACATATATTGAGAGACTAAAAAATGGATGATAGTAAGAGTAATAAAAAGAATAAAGACATAGAAGAATTATTTCTTAAAGCATCAAAACAAAATTCTAAAAATCTTTCTATGAAAGACATTAAAAAAGAACTTAAAGAAAGATATGAAAAAGATTAATCCATCATGATCTAACAGATAACTCAATAAATAGTTTAAATAAATTATACTCAAAATAAATATTTAACATTTAGTACTTATTTATTTTTCTTCCAGCTAAAGTTTTTGATTTTCTTTGTTTCTCCAAAACCACAAGATGCACATACCTTTTTTTGTGTGTGAAATGCATGTTTTCCACAACGTCTGCAAATTGTATGGGTTTTTTTACCGCCCATCTTTGATGCTGTTCCTTTACTCATAAATATCTAACCTCTTATATTATGGTGATACATATATTATGTTGTCACCGCGAACTATTACCATGTTATGTTTGTCTTTTGACTCGTTATTAATCATTTCTTCAGCGTTTTTTAAGACTAAGTTCATGTGTGGCACATCATACCCATCTAGAACTCCATGGTATGATCTTCCACTTCT